>DQVZ01000300.1 GCA_015661465.1 Aquifex aeolicus | reverse complement strand
TAACTTAAAAATATTTAAAATAAACCCTTATGGGTAAAGTAAAAACAAGGTTTGCACCGAGTCCTACGGGATACCTTCACCTCGGAAATGCAAGAACCGCCATATTCAGTTATCTTTTTGCCCGCCATACAGGTGGTGATTTTGTATTGAGAATAGAGGATACCGACAGGGAGAGGTCAAGGAAGGAATACGAAGATATGCTAATAGAGGATTTAAAATGGCTCGGAATTGAATGGGACGAATTTTATCGCCAATCGGAGAGATTCAATATATACAAGGAATATGTGGATAAACTTCTGGCTGAAGGACACGCTTATCCCTGTTTTTGTAGTCCCGAAGAACTTGAAAAAGAAAAAGAAGAAGCGAAGAAAAAGGGTATTCCTTACAGATATTCCGGAAAATGCAGGAATCTATATCCCGAAAAAATCGAAAAGTTAAAAAATGAAGGAAAACCTTTTACCATAAGATTTAAAGTTCCAGAGAACAAAGTGATAGTTTTTGAGGACTTAATTAAAGGAAGTATCGCGATAAATACGGACGATTTTGGTGATTTTATAATTGTGCGTAGCGACGGAACACCCACCTATAACTTTGTCGTAGTTGTAGATGATGCTTTAATGGGTATAACCCATGTGGTAAGAGGCGAGGACCATATTCCCAATACTCCCAAACAAATCCTAATCTACGAGGCTTTAGGATTTCCCGTTCCTAAGTTTGTCCACCTGCCGGTAATATTAGGAGAGGACAGAAGTAAACTCTCGAAGAGACACGGAGCCGTATCGGTAAGAGCTTACAGAGAAGAAGGATATATGCCCGAAGCACTTTTCAATTACCTTTGTCTCTTAGGATGGTCTCCCCCCGAAGAAGGAAGGGAAATATTTTCCAAAGAGGAACTCATAGAAATTTTTGACTTAAAGGACGTTAACAATTCTCCCGCAGTTTTTAATCGGGAAAAACTAAAGTGGATGAACGGTGTTTATATAAGAGAGGTAATACCCCTCGATGTCTTGGTAGACAGAGCCATTCCGTTCCTTAAAAAAGCGGGATACGATGTAAGCGACAGGGATTATATAAAGAAGGTTCTATCTCATACGAAAGATTCCTTTGATACCTTAAGTGAGATGGTAGAAAGATTAAAACCCTTCCTCGTGGATGAAGTACAAATAGAAGAAGAAGTATGGAGTTTTCTTGAAGATTCAAAAGTTCAGGAAGTTCTTACTCTATTTTTACAAAAAATTGAAGAAAATAAACCTGAATCTCCGGAAGAAGTTAGAAAGATAGCAAAAGAAATTCAAAAAACCCTGAAGGTTAAACCACCTAATGTTTGGAAACCCCTCAGAATTGCCCTTACGGGAGAGTTAGAAGGTGTAGGTATAGATATACTCATAGCTGTTCTTCCGAAAGAAAAGATAGAAAAGAGAATAAAAAAAGTTCTTGAAAAACTTGCATGATTTTTCTTTCTTTTAAAAAATCTTTTCCTGGGATAACCATAGAGGGAGTGTTTGAATTTATAAAAGGATTTAATATAATCCTTGGACCGTCGGGTTGTGGAAAAACTACCACCTTGAGGGTAATGTGCGGATTAGAAAAGCCCGAAGAAGGTTTTATGAAATGCTGTGAAGAGGTATTTTTTGATACAGAAAAGGGTATTTTTTTACCTCCTCAAAAGCGTCAGCTGGGAGTTGTCTTTCAACAACATAATTTATTCCCTCACATGACCGTAAAGGAGAATATAGAATTTGCTTTGAAAAAAACTCAAAATCCTCAGTTTACTGTAAAGGAACTTCTTGAGAGATTCAACCTGAAAGGTTATGAAAACAAGTATCCTCATGAACTTTCCGACGGTCAAAGACAAAGGGTTGCTATAATTCGCGCCCTTGTATATAACCCGAGAGCTGTGCTTATGGATGAACCTTTTTCCTCTTTGGACTTTAAAACAAAAATTGAAGTCATGGAGTTTGTAAAAAGCGTTCAATTCGGAAAGCCCGTAGTGATAATTACCCACGATCCCTTCGAAGCGCTTTATCTGGGTGAAAAATTTTTTCTTATGCACAACGGTAAAAAAATAGATGAAGGTGGTAAAGAAATTGTAAAAGAGTATATAGACCTGAAAAAAATAAGAAATTTACTATCTTAGATTTTGTAGTAAATAAACCTACCGCAGGAAGGACATTGTTCTATACTGTTTTCCTTTATTATCTTTGATAAAAGAACACTCGGTATCTTTATACCGCACCCTACACAAGCCTCATCTTCCATAGGAACGACAACTAATCCTTCAAAATGTTCCTTGTTTTCTTCGTAAAATCTCACCAAATGCTCCGGTGTTTCCTTTTTTATGTCTTCTTTCTTATTTGCCAGCTCGTGAAGTTTATTATGAGCAAGAATTTCTTCAAAGTCTAAATCCTTTATTTCTTCTTCAATTTTCCTTATCTCCTTCTCTATTTTCGGAATTTTTTCCTCAAGCTCCTTTGATAATTTTCCAAGTTCTTTTTCCACTTCATCTAACTCGTAGGATTTTTTAAGAATTTTATCTTCTAGTTTAGCCTTTTCTCTGAGAAGAGCTCTATATTCAACATCCCTCGTTGCCACCATTAGCCTTTTTTCCGTCCTTTGTAGCTGAGATTCTGCATCTGTTATTTCTTCTTTCAATTTCTTTCTGAGTTCCTCAAATTCATTTTTTTTCCTTAGAAGTTTTTCCTTTTCTTCCTTAAGGGATTCCAAATCTTTCTGCAAAGTTTCTAATTCTTCTTTTATTTTTTTTAGCCTGTTTTTGACTCTTTCCGTTTCTAAATCTATTTCTTGGATTTTTAATAAAAGTTTCAGTTCTTCCTTTGTCATGATTTAGTGGTGGGCGCGGGAGGACTCGAACCCCCAACCGGGCGGTTATGAGCCGCCCGCTCTGCCAATTGAGCTACGCGCCCAAGCTAAATAGATATTATAAATCCTAAAGCTCTTTAATGCAATACTTTAGAG
>DQVZ01000138.1 GCA_015661465.1 Aquifex aeolicus | reverse complement strand
TCTTTCCACTCATCAGCAGAATTGGGTACTTCCTCGTAAGGTTTAACCTTATAGTATACGTCGTTTATCAAATCTCCGAGAATTATAGCCTTCATTAAGTTGAGGAAAAATTTTCTGTCAAATCTTATTCCTGCCAAATTTATTTCCTCTAAAGCTGCTCTACTCTGGTCAAAGGCGAGAATCTTAAAATCTGGAAAGCCCGCCTCTTTTACGGCTTTTTTGTATTCCATCTCGTACATGCCGAATCTACACGGTCCGCAGGATCCAACGGTTACGAATACATATTTTTTCTCTATTTCTTTTTCTCCATTTTTCCTTTTCTCCAGTAAATACTTCACAAGATTTCCTACCGTGTAGTAAGTTGGATTGCACTGGCCTTTATTACAAAACTCTTTCCCCACTTTTAAAGCCTCGTTATCCGGTGTAGGCAGAGGCTCTGCGTCGTAGCCGAGATTTTCTAAAGCCCCTTTTATAAGGAAATCATGAGCCTTTGTTAGCCCCCCGTATAAAATTTTCATCTCAAAACCTCCTGTTCGTATACCTTTAAAAAGTAATCCATTGTTTCTACTCTAATCTTAATGGAACCCGACGGCTTATTCTCATCAAGCTCATGAAAAGTAAAGTAAGGAGTACCTGTTTCTTGAAGAATATCCTCTATAAGGGAATATATAGGTGCATCGTGTCCACAACGAAAGGAAGATATGTCTAAACCAGCTAAATTAGGATGTCTGGCAACGTACTTGGCAGCCCACACCTTCATAGAGGAATTTTCACTGTAGCACTTCTTCCATACATCCCTTATATCCATAGGATGTTCAATTCTTCCTTCCTCTAAATCCCTTTTAAAAATTTTATAAAGGATACTTTCATCCCTGGGAAGGCTCTCTATAGTAAATACCGGATAGCCCTTTTTGTTTATCTCATCTAAAATTTCGTGATTTATTCCCGGGTCATTGTGATAGGGTCTCCCAAGAAGGACAATACCAACTTTTCCTTCTTTTTCTAATCTTTCAAGTACTTCCCTTGCTTTATTTCTTAAAGTTTCTTTATAATTCTTGAGAGCTTTAAAGCCTTCTCTTATAGCTTCTCTGTTTTCCTTTTTAGTAATTCCGAAAAGAGGATTGAAAACCTTATAAAGCTGCCGTTCTAAAAGTTCTTCATCTTCAAAATCCAGCACAGGATTGAGATATATAACACCTCTTTCATTGAACTCATCTCTTTCTTTAGTAAAACTGGCTTTTACAACTTCAGGAGTTGCAGCTACTGTGGGACAAGCCCAATGACCTTCCGCTTTGTATATATCTCCCGAAAGTGTTCTTATACAGGGGAAGAATATGAGATTAACTCCTTTCTTTTCAAACAGAAGGTTATGGACATGGGCAATAGCTACTTTTGATGGAAAACACGGGTCTATGGAACCTCTTTTTGAACCCCTGCGGTACAATTCTTCACTGGTAAAGTCGGAAAATACTACTTTTTTAACTCCCAAGGCTTCAAAGTAAGTCCTGAAAAAAGGAGCGTAAGAGTAGATATTTAAAACCCTCGGTATGCCCACAATGGTATTCTTTAATTTTTCCAATTTTTTTCTTCTGAAGAAATTTAGAATTCCTTCTTCTTTTACCACTTTTGGTGGTCTATAGGATTGAAAGAGTAGCTTATTTGCAATTTCTACAAAATTCGGATACTTCTCCTTTAGTTTGTTCTTTTCAGATATTAGTTTTTTTAACTCTTCTTTAGTTTCCACTTCCCCCTTATCGCAGGTTGCTATTATGTATCTTTTTTTATCACCATTTACCTTTAGGTCTATAAAAGTTCGTATACATAGGTTTTTACAAAAATGGCAACGGGTTTCTTCACCACGAATAGTTTTGTAATCTATTTTTTCCAGATTTTCAAAACCTATAAAGTTTGTCATACTAAAACACCCTCCCTCTTTCTATCCATCACTCTTTTTGCTTCCAAAGCAGCACCTATTGCTCCTGCAACGCTACCCATAGGATGAACGTAAACCTTTGCTTCAGGAACTTTTGATTTTATATAATCAATTTGGGCTTTTACAACTGCCAGATTTTTATGGGTCCCCCCTTGAAGGACGAAAACCTTTCCTAGCCTTCTTAAGTTTGGTTCTTGCATAACATACAGCCATACGTTAAGAGGTAAGACTTTTGCAAGCCCTGCCATTATCTCCTCCGCAGTCCAACCCAGTTGCTGAAAGTTTACTATGTCAGCCTCAAGAAAAACAGCACACCCGAAATTAAATGAGGGACAGTACTTTGCTCTGAAGGCAACCTCCGCATACTCCTCAACCCTGTACCCAAATCTATTTGCAGTGGATTGAAGGTAATACCCGTTTCCCGCGGAACATTGGGTATTCAATCGGAAATCCTTTATCTTTCCATCCCTCAGGATTATTACCTTTATATCCTGTCCCCCGACATCACAAATTACCTCTGCATCGGGAAAAAACTTCAACGCTCCAAGGGTATGAGCCACAGTTTCCACTATAGCTACATCTCCCCCGAAGGCGGTTTTTAATAAATCCTTGGCGTATCCCGTAAATCCCACCCCCAAAACTTCTATTTCCGCCCCTTTCTGTTCTATGTCGCTTTTCATTTTCTTGAGAATTTTTTTCGTATCTTCTATAGGATTTCCCTCGGAAAGTTTATAAGCTGTGGTAATAACTTCCCCTTTCTCACCGAGGAGAACTCCTTTTGTAGATGTGGAACCTCCATCAATTCCTATATATACTCCTATTTTTTCCCCGCTGTAAATTGCGGGCGGTATAAAAGGTTTAGGCTTGTATTTTTTCAAAAATTCTTGTAGCTCCCCTTTACTTTTCCAAAGACCAACTTGTCCACTTTGAGCTTTTAATTTTTCTCTTTCTTCAAGAAATCTGTAGAGGGGAGATAAATCTTCAACGATAAATTTATCTTCTCTTTCGAAATAGCTTAAAAGTGCACTACCTAAAGCTACGTAATAGAGGGCGTCCCTCGGCACAATTATCGAATTTTCTTCTTTAACATTAAATCCTCTTTCTTCCCATAATTTTTTAATTTGGTATTCCCAAGCTTCCCTGAGAGCCGGAAAGTAGGCATTAGGTCCTCCCAGGAGCATAACCTTTGCCCTCGGGGTATATCCTCTTGTAAGAACCGTTAGATTTTGAAGAACTATAGCATCGAATAGAGAGATTATCAGCTCATCCCTAGGAACGCCATTCTTCTGAAGAGAATTTATATCGGTTTCTGCAAAAACTCCGCACTTTCCCGCAACAGGATGAACCTTTTCGGGATTGTAACGTATGTTTTTTATATCCTCAGGCCTCAGATTTAGCTTCGTTAATATCCTGTCTATGGTTGCACCCGTACCTCCTGCGCACTTATCGTTCATAGTGGCAAACTTTCTTATACCCTTTTTATCCCTAATCCAAACTATGAACTTTGCATCCTGTCCTCCCAGTTCAAAGACCGAACCCACATCCTTGTGAATATGTTCAACTGCAAAACTTACCGCGTTTACCTCCTGGATAAATTTACCGCCGAGTAGCTGAGCTACTTTCCTTCCCCCACTTCCCGCCGCAAATAATCTAAACCTTTTTATCCCGAGTTCCTTCCTGATCCTCTCCAAAAACTCTAGGGTTTTTTCAATTTGTTTAGTTTTATGCCTCTGATAGTCTTTCCAGACTACATTCTTATTTTCATCTATAACCACCGCTTTTACAGTAGTGGAGCCCACATCCAATCCAACAGTCAGCATTTCCTATCCTCCGTTAATCCATCGCCAATCAGAGGTTAACTAATTTACAAGTTTTAAATAACATGATAGAGACTATATGATTTTAGTCATGGGACAATTACAATGGGATTTTTATGAAAAAAGAAGATTTAACCAAAGTTTTGGATATACTCCGTAAAGAATTTCCAAAATGGAACGCTCCCGTTGTTCACATGATAGCTCAACACAACAATGACCCTTTCCGCGTTCTCGTTTGTGCACTGCTTTCCACGAGGACTAAGGATGAACTGACCTGGAAAGTCTGCAAGAGTTTTTTTGAAAGGATTAAATCCGTTGAAGATTTACTAAACCTTCCAACAAATGAAATAGAGAAACTAATTTACCCGGTTGGATTCTATAGGGTAAAAGCTAAACAATTAAAAGAAATTGCAAAAATTCTTGTAAATGAATACGACAAAAGGGTTCCCGATAAACTGGAAGACCTTTTGAAACTTCCCGGTGTCGGAAGAAAGGTTGGCAACCTGATTCTATCAAAAGGATTTAATAAACCCGCAATAGTGGTAGACATTCATGTTCATAGAATAGTAAATCGCTGGTGTTTGGTGAAAACGAATAATCCTACAGAAACGGAATTCAAACTTATGGAAATAGTTCCTAAAAAACTTTGGAGTGATATCAATTACCTCTTAGTTGCCTTCGGACAAACGATATGTCTTCCCAGAAATCCAAAATGCAGCCTGTGCCCGATAGAAAAATTTTGCGGTAAATGCTTTTCTATGGACACACATGGACACAAGTTGTAAAAGTTGTTAGCGAGGAGAAAAAATGAAGTGATTTCAGAGTTTGAAACAAAGTTAAAAGAAGAAGTATATGAAGGAAAATTATCTCCTGAAGATGCCGAAAAGATAAGAAAAGTGTTCTTAAGAGC
>DQVZ01000146.1 GCA_015661465.1 Aquifex aeolicus | reverse complement strand
GGAATGGAACAGCTCCCTAGAAGTATCGGGATTAACTCTCCTTGATTGAAGTAAATGGGTTTTCCGGTATATAAGTCCGTAGCACAAATGTAGGTGGGAATTTGAAGTTCTTCGACTTTTAAGTTTCCAAGCTCACTCTCCAAAAATTTATGAGCCTTATCCCAACCTATAAGCCCGTATATTGGAGCTTTAAAGCGAAACAACTTGAACCAGTTTATTTCCTTTACAAGGGAAAGCATATCATTGGGACTGTATCCCGCCGAGTAAAAAGTTGAAACTATAGCACCAGCACTTACTCCGCTTATTCTTTTTACCTTTATTCCTATTTCTTCCAGTGCTTTTAATACCCCTATATGGGCTATTCCCTTGGCAGCACCGCCCGAAAGCACTAAATTAACTTCGCTAAATCTCTTCAATTTCAAATTGCCAATCTAAAGCACCTTTAACCCATGCGTAAAGCAGCCCGTAGGTGAGGATAAAGATAAATATAAACATCTCTATAAAGCCGAAGACTCCGAGATATCTGTACACAACCGTCCAGGGAAATAGAAAAGCAGCTTCTATATCAAACAGCAGAAGTAATAAACCAAGAAGATAATAACCTTGGTGAAAGGTCGTTTGAACATCTTTGTCGTATAAGGGAACTCCACATTCATAAGGGTAATCTTCGTATATCTGGGGCTCCCTCGGTCCCAGGAGAGCATTTAAAGAAATCATTACAAGACCAACTACTATTAGGATTCCGGCAAATACCAAAATCCAGAAGTACTCCATCTTCTTCACCCCGTAAATAAATTTTCAGCAGAAGCTTTAATAAGGAACCATATTAATGAAGGTAATACTCCTAAAAGCACACTCGCTACTGCTAAAACAGTTAAAGAAAATTTCTCTCCTAGGTTTACACCTTCCACCTTTACATCCTTTTCTTTTTCCTGCATGTACATGAGTACTACAAGGCGTATGTAATAACCCGTGGATATTGCTGTGGAAAGAATCATTATGAAAGCAAGCCACCACAGTTTATCAAAAGATAGAGCCATAAATACTAAAGCTTTCCCTACAAAACCTACTGTCGGAGGAACACCTAAAAGAGCAACCAAGTAAATGAAGAATGCAAAAGCTACATAAGGCATATTGAACCTAAGACCGGCAAACTCTTCCAATCTGTTTTGCCATTCCGGATTTCTTTCAAGGAGAGAGAGAAGTAGGAAAGAACCTGCGGACATTATGGCATAAGCTATAAGGAAATAAATCACCGCCTCTATTCCTATCACTTTGGAAACAGCTGCCGCGGCAAGTATGTATCCCGAGTGAGCAATGGAGGAATATGCCAGAAGCCTTTTTATGTTCTTCTGTACAAGGGCAACAAAATTACCGTAAAGCATCGTAAGAGCTGCTATCAGTCCAACCGTAATAGTCCAGACTAAGACAAATTTTCCTTCTACTAAAGGGACTACCCTTACAATGGGTATGAAGAAGGCAAGCTTTCCAACGGAAGCCATAAAGGCTGTAATGGGTGTAGGAGCTCCTTGATAGGCATCCGGTAGCCAATAGTGGAAGGGAACGGTTCCTATTTTTACCGCAAGACCTATAAGGAAGAAAACGAGTCCAAGGATAAGATAATGGATATCCTTTCCCTGATAGGTCAAAATATCTCTTAAATCGATACTTCCCGCATAAATGTACATAAATGCAGCACCATAAGATGCTAGAGCTATGGAAAGACCACCTAAGATTAAATACTTAAAAGCACCTTCCTTTGACTCAGTAGAACCCCTAAGGAGAGCGGTGAGTATGTAAAAACCTACGGAAACCAGTTCTAACGATACATATAGAATTATCAAGTTATAGGAAGAGGAAAGGATGAATACTCCGAGTAATGTGAAAGCAAGAATATAGAAAAACTCCCCGTAGAAAGACTTTTTAGAACTGTAGTAGTTATTAACAAGGGGTAGTATAGCTAAAGTAATTAATACCGCAAAGACTTTAATGGTAACCGCTAACGGGTCGTTGGTAAAGTTTCCATAGAAAGTATCACCTGGATATCTCCAAGGGATAAGCAGGGATAAAAGAACCGCAAAGTAACCCAGATAGCTCACCAAAGGTAGAACTAACCTTTTATCCTTCTTTTTAAGAATCAGGTCAAGGGTAAACAGTAGGAATGCCAAGCCGAGTAAAATCAGCTCCGGTAGGAATTTCTTTAAGTCGGGTATCTCTATAGCTCCTATCAATGCCCTTAAATCCATCATTCACTCCCCTCAGAAGGGCAATTTGAGGATATATTTCAACAGATGCTCAATTACACCTTCATAGAAGGCAAAGAAGATAAAGGGAACGAACCCAACCAGAATAACGGGAATAACTATCATCAGAAATGCCACCAGCGCATACCCGTTTAAATCTTTAAAGTGCATAAGAATACCTTCTTCCCTTACATCCAAATATAGCGTTTTCATAAAGTAAAGCACATAAGCACCGCTGAAGAAAGCCGCAACTATTACTACAAAGGCCAAAGCATTTGAATACTCCCTCGCAGCTACAACTGTAAGGAACTTACCCCAGAAAGAGGAGCCACCGGGCAATCCCATAGCTGCAAAAGCTATAGCCGCAGTAATTGTCGCAAAAAGGGGCATAAACTTAATAGCACCTCTTAAACTCGAAAAGTTAAAGGTATGGAGACGATTGTATATAAATCCTGCAACCATAAAAAGTCCTGCACTTGTAAGGCCGTGGGCAAACATCTCTATAATGGAAGCTCTCAAGCCTTCCATAGTTAAAAGGAACATAGCTGTAACTACAAAACCCATATGGGATACCGAGGAATAAGCGACAAATCTTTTTATGTTTGTCTGGGATATGGTCATCCACGAAGCCAT
>DQVZ01000302.1 GCA_015661465.1 Aquifex aeolicus | reverse complement strand
GCGAAGATAAAAAAGGGAGACACAGTAGTAGTAATAAGAGGAAAAGAAAAGGGAAAGCAAGGTAAAGTTCTCAAGGTATACGAAAAGGTAAAAAGGAGAAATAAAAAAGGTGAACCCGTATACGTGAGACGTTTCGTAATAGTTGAAGGAGTGAGGCTAATAAAGAAACACGTAAAACCCATTGAAGGAGTAAGGGAAGGCGGAATTATTGAAACGGAAGGACCTATAGACATAAGCAATGTAATGCTTCTGTGCCCTAATTGCAGAAAACCAACAAGGGTCGGCTTCAGAATAGTTGAGGAAGAAAACGTAAGGAGAAAGTATAGATATTGCAAAAAGTGTAATGAAAACATAGACCTAGTTAGCGAAAAGGTGATAAGGGGAGGCTGATATGAGTGCAACAGAGACAAAATACGTTCCCAGACTTTACAAGAAGTACAAGGAAGAAGTGATTCCTAAGCTTATTCAAAAATTTCAGTATAAGAACCCTATGCAAGTTCCGAGAATACAAAAGATTGTCGTCAACATGGGTGTAGGTGAAGCTGTTCAGGATATAAAACAATTGGAGAGAGCTGTAGAAGACCTAAGGGCTATAACAGGTCAACAACCTGTAATAACAAGGGCAAGAAAATCAGAAGCTGGTTTTAAGCTCAGAAAGGGTATGCCAATAGGTTGTAAGGTAACTCTGAGAAAAGAAAGGATGTGGGATTTCCTCGATAAAGTTATATCCGTAGCACTTCCCAGAGTAAAAGACTTTAAGGGTTTGAATCCTCGTTCTTTTGATGGAAGGGGAAATTACGCTTTCGGTATAGCGGAACAGATTGTTTTCCCTGAAATAGATTACGACAAGGTAGACAGGATAAGAGGTATGGACATAATCATCAACACCACCGCAGAAACGGACGAAGAAGCTTATTGGTTACTCTCACTACTGGGGCTACCTATAAGGTCTATGTGATACAATCTTTAGTTTCAGGAGGTAAATATGCCGAGAAAAGCTAAGGTAGTTAAAGATTTAATGTATTACCCAAAGTGGAAAAGCAGAAAGAAGAATAGATGTCCTATTTGTGGAAGACCGAGAGCTTTTATTAGATACTTCAATATGTGCAGAATTTGTTTTAGAGAACATGCTTTGAGGGGTGATTTACCCGGAGTAAGGAAAGCAAGCTGGTAAGGGGTTAGCAGCCCAACTGCCGGCTTGAAGGAGGTCTGAAATGAGTGCTGTAGACCCGATAGCGGATATGTTTTCCGCTATTAAGAATGCCATTATGAGAAGGGATGATTTTCTCTACGTTCCTTCATCAAAACTCAAAGAGAGAATACTTGACGTTCTCAAGAAAGAAGGGTTTATCAAGGATTGGGAAGCCCTTAAAGGGGGAAAGTACGAAGAAGAATTTAACAAAATGAAAGAAATTGCAGAAAAATCTCCTAATCCTAAGATGAAAAGATATCTACAACAGCTCATTGACTACAATAAGGGAACACAATATCCCTTGAAGATTTATTTGAAATATCTCGACCCTAAAAAGAGAAAGAGTGCCATTACCAACATAGTAAGAGTTTCTAAGGGTGGAAGAAGGATTTACGCCAGTGTAAGGACAATGCCTTACGTGAAGAGAGGATTGGGGATAGCAATAGTTTCCACTGACGCAGGAGTAATGACCGACCACGAAGCCAGAAGGATTAGAAAAGGCGGAGAAGTAATAGCTTTTGTTTGGTAAGGAGGAAGGGAAATGTCAAGGCTGGCGAAAAAGCCTATACCTTATCCTGAAAACGTAAAGGTAAATTACATTGAAAAAGAACATAAACTTGTTGTTGAAGGTCCAAAAGG
>DQVZ01000156.1 GCA_015661465.1 Aquifex aeolicus | reverse complement strand
TTATTTGGAGGAAGTAAATGAGGTTCTTTTTATCGGGTAGTATAAAAAGGAATAAACACCTATTTTACATAACTGTTTTTTTATTAATATTTGAAGGAATATTTTGGGTATTTAACTGGTTCTATTATAAAGCTGTTTTTGGACTATCCTTTTCAAGATTAACAGAGTTTTTTTTCGGCTTACCCGAATATCCCGAAAAAATAGAGCTTTCTTCTCTATTTCAAGAAATTCACATATTCTTTTTTGTAAACTTCTTTGCCTATTTTGTACTTGCTGCAGTGCTTAATTTGTTTCATAATCCTATAAAAAGATTTTTAATAATCTCTACATTCATTCTTCTTACATTAGAAGTTTTATCTAACTTCTTAATTTATTTCACTGGAAGTCTAGTTTTTATAAAGCTTTTATTCTTCTATATGTATCAGCTTTCTTTCTTTCTCATGTTGATTTTTACCTTCCACGGGCTAATCTCCGAAGAAGAAAAGACAGATTTTAACTTTTTAAGAACCTTAATTATTATATTTGCAATTTTCGGAATTCTGTTTACGTTTTTAAATTTTTTCCTATTTAAAGAAAAAATAGGGTTTTCAACACAATCTATTAAGGAGTATTACTTAGGGAATCCGGATAAATTTTTAAGACCTAAAAGCTTTGAAGGACTTCTAAAGGTTTTTTATCCTCACATACTAAGTATTTCAATTTTTTACTTTACTCTTTCTCATTTCTTCCTTTTTATTCCTTTAAAATTTAAAATCTTTATTATGCTTTCCCTCATAGTGTTGCCTATAATTGAAACTTCAAGCGGTTTTTTTATTAGTTTTTTTCACGAGAATTTTATCTATTTAAAGCTTTTTAGCTTCTATGTAAGTTCACTTCTTACGGTAATTACTTCATTTATTTTGATAAAGGAAAACCTTTTTTGTAGCTTTAACAGATTCAAATAGGATGAATAACTCCAGTAGGAGAATGATGAAACTTACGCTGAAGAGAAGCATATCTCCTCTCATAAGATTGTCCAAAGCGTTAATAGCCATGGCAAGGGAAGTAATAAAGAGGACAGATATCATGGGAATTAATATCGGTAGAGTAGGCTTGTTATACCTTCTCAGATAAAGATAACCTACAAGTAGAGCTAATCCTGCAAGAAGTTGATTTGCTGCTCCGAAAACCGGCCAAAATACCATTCCCCCCTTTCCTCCTTCCTTGGAAAGAACAAGGGTCATAGAAGTAAGAACTGCTACCGCAGAAGCTACCCACGGATTTAAAAGAAACTTTATACGATATATTTCCCCAAGTTCGTTCAATATGTATCTCTGGATTCTTACACTTGTATCCATAGTGGTTGCAGCAAAGAGAACTATTAAAGTTGCTATTACCGTTTTTCCGAATGTAAGAGGTATCCCTATGGAGTAAAGTAAGTTAGCCCCACCTTCTACAACGGCAACTATACTCGAGGATTTTATAGAAGACCAAGATGAGTAAAGTTCGTGAAACTTATCGGCGGAAAATATAGCTATTCCGGCTGTGGTTGCTATTATTACCGCAAGGGCCAAGGAGCTTTCCCCTAGAAATCCTAAATATCCTACTGTCCTTGCATCCGTTTCCTTAGCAAGCTGTTTTGAAGAAGTTCCCGAGGAGACCAATGCGTGGAAACCGCTGAGTGCTCCACAGGCTATCGTTATGAACAAAAACGGGAATATAGGAGGAGCTCCCTCAGGGTTTAGATTCACCACGGGAGCCACTATCTTAGGGTTTGCCACTATAGCACCAATATAAAGGAGGATTAGTAAAACTAACAGTTGCAGTCCGTTAAGAAAATCTCTGGGTTGGAGAAGAACCCAAACGGGCAAAGATGAAGCAAAGAATGCATATAAGAATAATATAAATATCCAAAACATTATGGGAGATATACCAAGAGTTTCCGCTACTGGTTTTATATCGACTGGAAATAAGCTTCCGATGTATATCCCGAAATACAAAATTCCTAAGAATACCAATGTAAGGATAAGAAAATTTACCTTGAGTCTGTATACGCTAAACCCGAATATTATTGCTAGGGGAATAACGAGCCACGCAGGAATTACACTGCTCGGAAATTTTACAAATAGCAAAGATATAACGTAGGCAAAAACTGCATTCACAAGTATAGCGAGAGCCAGAAGAAGTAAAAGGAATAAAACTCTTGCCTTTTCACCTACATATTCTCCTAGTATAGTTCCTATGGATTTTCCTTTATGACGTATAGAAGTAACGAGAGCCGTAAAGTCGTGAACCGCACCTATAAATACCGCACCTAAAACTACCCAAAGAAAGGCCGGAAGCCACCCCCATACAACCGCTATCGCAGGACCTACTATAGGACCCGCTCCTGTAATAGAAGTAAAGTGATGTCCCAATAAAATCCACTTATTTGTAGGAACAAAGTCAACTCCGTCATTAATCTCGCGAGCGGGAGTAGGGTTTTTATCATTTAGTTCAAAGACCTTTTCCGAGAGATATTTCGAGTAGACAAAATAACCCAAGGCGTAAACGAGTAGAGCTATAGTTATTATAGGTAATACGTTCATAATTATTTATATATAATAGAAGAAATGGAACTTCAGCTTTTACTTATCCTTATCATAGCATTCCTACTTTTGGGACCTGAAGGGATGCTAAATCTCGCTACAAAGCTAGGAGAACTTGCAAGACAAGCCAGAGATATTATAGACCAGATAAGAATGGAAGCGTATGTTGAGGAGTTTAACAAAAAAATCCTTGAAGAGGAAAAGAAGATGAAAGAAGAAGTCTTACCGGAGGATATTTCTCAAGAGCTAAAAGAGGAACTGGAAGATGTGTATGAAGGTTTTGAAGAAGAAAAAAAAGTTGCTGAAAAAGATAAAAAGGAGGAGAAGGTAAAAGATGAACAACAGGGAAAAACTTCCGGAAATGCCTCTGATAGAACATCTGAGGGAGCTTAGATATCGTTTAATAGTTTCCATAATAGCTTTTCTAATAGGTTCAGGAGTAGCTTTTTACTTTGCTAAATACGTATTCGAAGTTCTAAAGGAACCAATCCTAAAATCCTATCCCGAGGTTGAACTGATAACCCTTTCCCCGACAGAGCCTCTATTTATTCTTATAAAGATTTCTTTGGCTGTGGGATTTATACTCGCTTCACCGGTAATCCTCTACCAGATGTGGAGATTTATAGAACCCGCTCTTTATTCCCACGAGAAAAGAGCATTTATCCCGCTACTGTTAGGTTCAATTATTTTATTCATTTTAGGCGCAGGGTTTGCATACTTTATAGTCCTTCCTTTAGCACTCAAGTTTTTACTCGGTCTCGGTTTTTCTCAATTGATGGCAACCCCTTATCTATCCGTAGATATGTATATAGGTTTTGTCCTCAAAATGGTAATAGCCTTTGGGATAGCTTTCGAAATGCCTATAGTTCTATATGTTCTTCAAAGGGCAGGAGTAATTACTCATAAGCAGTTAGTACAGTTTAGAAAATACTTCATAGTTTTAGCTTTCCTAATAGGAGCTATAATCGCACCTGATGTATCAACACAAGTTCTTATGGCAATACCTCTTATGGCCCTTTACGA
>DQVZ01000257.1 GCA_015661465.1 Aquifex aeolicus | reverse complement strand
CTAAACATTTTCTCCCCTCCGTGAATATAAAATGATACCAATGAAAAAAATTTTATTGCTAATTGCTCTCTTGGGTTTTTCCTATGGAAAAGAATATCTTTTAAAAGGAAATCTTCCTCCTTATCTGGAGATTTTCGTCAAAAAGAAAGTATCGGAGGACGTATATTTGTTGGATATCCCCCAGGATAATGGCATTTTAAATACCTTAACTTTTAACAAAGATTTTATACTCGAAGAAAATTCTGTCCTCAAAGCACTTGCTATTCCCAACGATACCTGTTATACACTCAGATGGGATTTAAAATCTATAGATGCGGAAAGAGCATGGGATATTACAACAGGAAGCCATGAGGTATACGTTGCACTATTTGACACAGGTGTTGATTACAATAACCCGGATTTAAAAGAAAACCTATGGAAAAATCCCAATGAAGTTTGTTATGACGGTATAGATAATGATGGAAATGGTTATGTGGATGACTGTTACGGTGTAAATGTTCTTTGTTATCCGGAAGGAGGTTATAACCCTAACGCCGAAGGATGTAATGCTCCAGATGCCCTTGATGATGACGGTCACGGAACCCACGTAGCTGGCATAATAGGAGCTTTAGGAAACAATGGGCTTTTAATTCCCGGTGTATCTTGGACTGTAAAGATTATTCCCTGTAAATTTTTAAGTAGTGGAGGATTAGGTGACGTTGCGGGGGAAATTGCTTGTTTCGAATATATAAAGACCTTGATAAATAAAAAAGGCTTAAGAATAGTGGCCGTAAATGCAAGCTACGGGGGAGAATACCCCTTTAGTCAAATTCAATATGACACAATAAAATCTTTCAACGGTTTGTACATTACTGCCGCAGGCAATGAGGGGAAGAACAACGACACCATAAATTTTTACCCCTGCAATTACAATTTAGAGAACAAAATATGTGTAGGAGCGTATAACAGAAGTGGATACCCTGCTTACTTTTCCCATTACGGGTATCGCACGGTTGATATTTTTGCTCCCGGTGAAGATATAGCAAGCCTATACATTGGTAGGTATGAAGACACTTGTGAAACTTCTTTAGCTTTAGCTTCGGGCACTTCCATGGCTGCTCCTTTTGTGACGGGAGCTGTTGCGTTGCTTTTTTCTAAGAACCCTAACATTTCCTTTATTGAAGCAAAAAACGAGATTCTGCTTACGGGTAAAAACTCTCCGATTTACGACGGGAAGAGTTATACCTGCAATACTCTAAGCCTATATAACTTACTTATCGGGGAAAGTTCTCAAAAGGCTTGTATCTCTACTTCAGAGATAAACTTCGGAAGTGTTGATGTTGGTAATGAAAAAGTTTTACAAGTCACAGTAAGAAGTACAGGCAAAAAACAACTGAAAACCCTAAATGTTTATACCCAAGGAGAAGGTTTCTATGTAAAAGACGAAAACTGTACCAATACTTTATTAAGTCCCTTTGAAGAGTGTAAGATTTATGTGGCTTTTAAACCCACCTCAGGGAAAGATTTTAGCGGTTTATTATAT
>DQVZ01000100.1 GCA_015661465.1 Aquifex aeolicus | reverse complement strand
CGGAACTGCAGCCCTTCCTCACGTACTTATGAGATTCTTTACCACACCTTCCGTCAGAGATGCAAGGTGGAGTGCCGGATGGGCATTATTTTTCATAGCTATACTGTATTTGACAGCTCCCGCTTATGCCGCCTTTTCTAGATATGTTATCCTCAAGGATGTCGTAGGAAGACCCATAGACCAGCTTCCCGCATGGGCACAAAAGTGGGCTGAAACAGGACTCTTTAACGTGATAGATAAGAATGGTGATGGTATAATTCAGTGGGCTGAGCTAAATATTCACAGAGACATAATTGTTCTTGCAACTCCGGAAATTGCAGGGCTTAGCCTACTCGTCGGATACTTCGTTATGGCCGGTGGTCTTGCAGCGGCGTTATCAACGGCTGACGGACTACTGCTCGTTATTGCAGCTGCAATCTCCAACGACCTGTATGCCAAGATGATTAACCCGAGTGCATCAGAGAAAAAGGTGGTTATGCTTGGAAAAATGGCCGTTGCTATTACAGGTATAATTGGTGGATTTGTAGCCGCGATGAAAATTGGATTCATAGTTCAAATCGTCGCATGGGCATTCTCACTGGCTACAGCATCATTCTTCCCTGCACTGGTTTTCGGAATATTCTGGAAGCGTCTTAACAGACAGGGTGCGATTGCCGGTATGGTTGTGGGATTACTAGTTACAATACTCTACATCTACCTAAATAAAACATCAGGTTTCTCAATTTTAGGTATTCAGCATACTGCTTCCGGGGTATTTGGTCTAATAGCAAACTTAATAGTTGCATACATAGTAACGATGATTACACCTCCGCCGTCAGAAAAAGTTCAAAAACTTGTTGAGGAAATCAGGTATCCCAAAAAGATTCACGAGGTATGATTACGGATATAGAAGACTTCTTAAAAAACCATTACCCTTTTTCCTCTCTTCCCCCTTCCTCTTTAGAGAATCTCTCCAGGGCTATTAAAATCAAATACCATCCTAAGGGTAGCGTAATATTCAAACAAAATTCGGACTCTCTTTCATATCTCTACGTTATAAGGAAAGGAAATGTAGCTTTAAAGATTGACAATAAGGATGTGGATTTTCTCTCAGAGGGTGACAGTTTCGGCTACATATCGCTTATAACCGGAGCCCCTCCCACATTGACTGCGGTTGCTGAGACTGATGTAATCTTGTACTTAATTCCTAAAGATATATTTAATCAATTAATAGATAAGTATCCCGAGTTTAAGAATTTTTTTACCTCTTCTGTAGCGAAACGTTTATCCCATAGTGTAAAAGCTTTAAAGTTTTCCCGCGAAGACAGCTCCTTCGAAAAGTTTTTAACCCTCCAGGTAAAAGATTTAAAGCTTAGGAAAGTTCCCTTTGTAAAGGAAGAGGAAACTATCCTCAATATTTCAAGAAAAATGGCTCAAGAAAATGCTTCATGTGTCATAGTCGAGGGAAAGGATAACGGAATTATAACCGAGAGAGATATATTAAAAAAGGTAGTAGCCCAAGAAAAAAATCCATCCCAAGTGAGTGCAAAAGAGATTATGACTTCTCCTCTTATTGTTGTGAGTCCAGAGGAATTTATCTTTGACGTAATACTACTTATGGCAAAACACAATATAAGGAGAGTGGTAGTAAAGGAAGGAAATAAAATCCTGGGAGTTTTAGAGGATAGAGATATTATTGCTTTAGAAAGTCAAAGTTTAATAGTCCTTGTAAAAGAAATAGAAAAAGTAAAAGACATAAACGAGCTTGCTTACCTTTACTCTTTGGTCGATGATACCGTTATGAACTTGTTTATTGAGGGAGTGAAGCCTGAAATAATCAGTAAATTAATAGCGGAACTCAATGATAAATTTATAGCTAAGTCCATAGAGTTTGCTATTCAGGAGATAGGATTAGAGCCTCTTGTTCCTTTCAGTTTTTTAGTCTTGGGAAGTGAAGGTAGAAAAGAACAAACCCTTAAAACTGACCAAGATAACGCACTCATCTACGATGACACATTCCCTATGCTTGATATAGACCTCAAAGAATACTTTAAAGCCTTTGGAGAGAAAATTTCTGAGATACTTTTGAAAATCGGTTATCCTCAATGTCCATCAAATGTAATGGTTCGCAACTCTGAATGGAATAAGGGGAAAACGGAGTGGTTTATGTCCATTGAAAAGTGGTTTACAAAACCTGAACCTCAAAATACTCTGAAAGCGGGAATATTTTTAGATTTCAGAAATGCTTTTGGAGATGAGAGTCTTGAAAAGGAACTTAGGAACTTCGTGTTCAAATTAGCCGACAAGAATGAACTTTTTATAGCATACATGTTAAAAGATGCGGTTAGTTTCAAACCCCCTCTGGGATTTTTCGGAAGGCTGAAAGTCGAAGACAAAGGAATAGATTTGAAAAAGGGTGGAATTTTCCCTATAACCCACGGTGTAAGGACTTTATCT
>DQVZ01000044.1 GCA_015661465.1 Aquifex aeolicus | reverse complement strand
TATCGCATTTCTATTGGAGTAGGTTTTCTGTTTGCCGGGGGTCTGCATTTACACACATTAGTTATATAAACCTTATCTCGAGAAAGTCCGAATACTTCTTCTATCAATTTATTCAATAGCTGTCCCGCTCTTCCTACAAATGGTCTACCTTGTTTGTCTTCTTCTTCTCCCGGAGCTTCACCTACGAATACTAAAGGGGAATAAGGATTCCCATCGCCGGGAACTACTTGAGCTCTACTTTTGTGAAGGTCACAACGTGTACATTCCTTCCACTGCTTATACAGTTCTTTAAGTAGTTTATCCCTATCTTCCCGCTTAAAACGCTTCAAGTATATTTCTGTGATACCGATGAACTCCAAAGCTTTTAGGGTTTCCTTGACACCCATTAATCTATAACCTCTATTTTCTCTTCTTCAAATTTTTCTCCTTTAAGTTCCCAACTCCTGAAAGAAACCACTTTTCCCTTTTGAACCGAGAAGATTATGTATGAGAAATCGGGAAATGCCCTCTTTAGGTCAAATTCGGATGGTCTATCGGGATGGTCTGGATGTGAATGGTATACTCCTACAATTTCGAGCCCCTTGGACATTGCGTAATCTTCAGCCTTCATGTAATCCTTAGGAGATATTTCGTATCTATCATGTTTTCTATCCGGATTTACATTAGGGGTTTCGAAAGCTTCCAATACAGTCCTTTCATCTCCATTAATTTTTCCTATCAAAAGTCCACATGTTTCATAGGGATAACCCCGCTCAGCCTGTTTTATCATCTTATCGAGAGCTTCTTTTTTGAGTTTTAACATAAGTAAGATTTTAATTAAGATATCCTCGTATTAAAATATTTTCCCATGGCAACAGATATAGACATTAACAGAATTCAGAAGGACATGTTTATAGAGCATAAGGGAGAACCCTACAGGGTATTGGATTACGAACATGTAAAACCTGGTAAAGGTCAAGCTTTTGTGAGGATAAAAGCTAAGAATATGCTTACCGGAAACGTAACGGAGATTACATACAAGTCCTCGGACAGGATAACTTTGGCGGATTTCGAACAGGTTTTTTCAACGTATTCTTACAACGATGGAGAGAACTACTATTTTATGAATACTCAAACTTACGATATGGTTGCGGTGCCAAAAGAAAAGATAGAGGATGAAATAAAGTTTTTAAAAGAGGGATTAGAGGTTATTGTATTTTTCTATAAAAACCAACCTATAGGAATAGAGCTTCCCAACCACGTAGAGCTGGAGGTTGTAGAAACAGAACCTGCTTTTAAAGGAGATACTCAAGCAGGTGGAACGAAACCTGCAAAACTGGAAACCGGTGCTGTTATTCAGGTTCCCTTTTTCGTAAAAGAGGGTGATATAGTAAAGATTGATACAAGAACAGGAACTTATATAGAAAGAGTTAAAGAGTCGAAATGATGGACAAAGATTTTATAAAAGAATTAATAGCGTTAGTTAAGAACTCAAACATTAGAAGTTTAAAGATTGAACAGGGGGATTTGCGAATACACATAGAGACCCATAAAGAGTTTCAACCCCAGGAATCCGTAAAATCCTTAAAGGAATCTAAAAAGGACGAAGAGTTTAAACACCTTGAGATACTCCCTCCCTCTGAGGATATCCGCGAACAAGAAAAAAAATACCACGTTATCAAAAGTCCTTTAGTAGGAACTTTTTACCGTTCTCCTGCTCCGGGAGCTCCTCCCTTTGTCGAAGTGGGTGATATAGTTTCTCCGGGGCAGGTTCTGTGCATTATCGAGGCTTTAAAGGTTATGAATGAGATTGAAAGTGATGTAAGGGGAAGGGTTGAAAAGATACTGGTGGAAAACGGAGAAACAGTTGAATATGGACAACCACTTTTCTTAATAGATACTAATGTTTGAATGAATAGATTTTAAAATTATTCGTATTATGAAAGCTGTTTTACTTACTGATTTCGGCGGTCCTGAAAATCTAAAATACGTGGAAGATTTCCCGACACCCGAGCCTAAGGAGAACGAAGTTCTCATAAAGGTAAAGGCTGTAGCCTTGAACCATCTTGATATTTGGGTCAGAATGGGAGCTTTAGCCGTTAAACCTCGGCTTCCCCATATCTTGGGCTCAGATGTCAGCGGTGTCGTAGAGAAAGTAGGTTCTTTAGTCAAAAGCGTAAAAGAAGGGGACGAAGTTATAGTAGCTCCCGGGCTTTCCTGTGGAGTTTGCCGGGATTGCCAAATAGGTAAAGATAACCACTGTAAGGATTACGATATTCTGGGTCTGAAGAGTAAAGGTTGCTACGCGGAGTATGTGGTCGTTCCAGAAAGGAACGTAATTAGAAAACCTAAAAACCTCAGCTTTGAGGAGGCAGCTTCTTTTCCTTTAACTTATCTGACTGTATGGAATGCATTGGTTGATAAGGGGAATATAAAACCTTACCACAGAGTTCTCATATGGGCTGGGTCTTCGGGAACGGGTGTGGCGGCAATTCAGGTTGCAAAATCTTTCGGGGCATTTGTTATAGCCACCGCGGGGAGTAATGAAAAGATGAAAAAGTGTAAAGAACTGGGAGCCGACGTTGTGATTAACCACTATGAAGAAGATGTCGTAAAGAGAGTGAGGGATTTATTCAAAGAGGGAGTAGACATAGTAGTAGACCATGTAGGTGAAGCAACCTTCTGGAAAAGTGTCCAGATGCTTAGAAAGGGAGGTAAACTGGTATTTTTCGGAACTACGACGGGAGGCAAGGCTGGAATAGATATAAGGTATCTCTTTGTGAGAGAAATAGAGCTTTTAGGGGTTTACATGGGAAGTAGAGCACATCTCTTCAAAATAGCTGAACTCTTTGAAAGAGGAGTGTATAAACCTGTTGTTGATAAGGTATTCTCTCTGAAGGAAGCTCCTGAAGCCCACAGGTACTTGGAAGCCTCTAAGCATTTCGGAAAAGTAGTTTTAAAGGTTGAGTAATGTTAAGGGAAAAAATAAAGAAGTTTCATTTCATCGGAATCGGTGGTATAGGGATGAGTGGTATAGCCCAGATACTCCTTGAAATGGGCTACAAAGTTTCCGGTTCCGATATCAAAGAAAATAGAAATACAGAATTACTCCGAAAAAGGGGAGCTAAGATATTTATAGGACACAGGCCTCAGAACTTGGGTGATGCACAAGTGGTAGTTTACTCTTCTGCTGTGAAAGAAGATAATCCGGAAATACAGGAAGCGAGGAGAAGAAATATTCCCGTAATCCCGAGAGGAGAAATGCTAGCAGAACTTTTTAAACTAAAGGAGGGTATAGCTGTAAGCGGAAGTCATGGTAAAACGACAACAACCTCTATGATAGCGGAAATACTTATAAACGCGGGTTTAGAACCTACGGTAATAGTAGGTGGAAGGTTAAAGAGACTGGGAACTAATGCTAAACTGGGCAGGGGAGATATACTGGTGTCCGAAGCAGATGAAAGTGATGGTTCTTTTCTAAAACTTTCACCTGCTATAGCGGTTGTAACTAACGTAGACCGCGAACACTTGGATTTTTATAGGAATTTCGATGAGATTAAAATAGCTTTTGAAAAGTTTATAAACTGCGTTCCTTTTTACGGTTTTGCGGTGGTAAATACCGATGATGAAACATTAAGAAAGATAGTAGAAAAATCCCAAGAAAGGATAATCAGTTACGGTATAGAAAATGAAGCACTGGTGATGGGAAAAAATCTAAGGTTAAAAGGGGGAAGGTACGAATTCGATGTGGAGTACAAGGGTCAAAAACTCGGGAGTATCCATCTGGGTATAGCGGGAAAACACAACGTTTACAATGCCCTTGCATCAGTAAGTGTAGCACTGGAGCTGGAAATTCCCTTCGGGATAATTAAGAAATCCTTAGAAGATTTCAGAAATGCAGAAAGGAGACTGGATTTAAAAGGGTTTTTTAGGAGTTCTCCCGTTTACGATGACTATGGACACCACCCTACGGAAATAAAGGCTGTAATAAGTTCCCTCAGGGATATATACCCTGACAGAAAGCTACTCGTTATTTTTCAACCTCACAGGTACTCAAGGACTTATTATCTTTTTTCGGACTTTGTAAAGGTTCTGAAAGAAATAGAAAAGCTTCTGATAACTGATATATTTCCCGCAAGTGAGGAAAACATTTACGGAGTTGATGTAAAACACCTTGCCGCAGAAAGCGGAGGTATCTTTGTAAAAGATAAGGAAGATGCTTTTGAAAAACTTATAAATTTACACGAGGAAGGAGATGTGATTCTCTTTTTAGGAGCAGGAAGTATTTCCAAATGGTGTGAGGAATTTTTGAAAAAGTTCTCTGATTCACCCTAAAATCTTTATTTATGAATAAGGAATTTGTTCACCTGCACCTTCATACCCAGTTTTCATTGCTCGACGGTGCAATAAAAATAGATGAGTTAGTGAAAAAGGCTAAAGAGTA
>DQVZ01000251.1 GCA_015661465.1 Aquifex aeolicus | reverse complement strand
CTCAGCCTCAGAGGAGAGTTCTAATTCCATGAGTAGGGCATTCTCTCCGTCTGAATAATACCCTTTTCTTTCTCTTATTACTTTAAAACCTATTTTCTTATATAGATTTATAGCCTTTAAGTTAGTTTTTCTTACATCAAGTAGTATCTTCTTAACTTTTCCTTTAATAGCTTTCAAAGTTTCTCTCATAAGGAATTCACCGTATCCCTTTCCTTGATATTCCTTAGCAATTGCAAAAGTCATTATTGTAGCCTCTTCCTTTACTACCCAGAGGATTATGTAACCTATAACTGTTTCCGATTTTTCAAGAACGAATTTTTCGGAAAACTTATTTTCAAACTCCTTTTCAAAGGAAAGTTTACTCCAGGCGTCGGTGGTAAAGTTTTCTCGATTAATCCTATAAACCTCCTCTAGGTCTTTCCGTTCCATCCTTCGGACTTTTAACATATCCTGTTAAGATTATTTTATGCTAGGAATTATAGGCGGAAGTGGCCTCTACAAACTTAAAGGTCTGAAGGTTATAAAAGAGATAAATATAAAAACTCCTTTCGGAGAACCATCTTCTCCTGTAGTTATCGGAGAGGTAGAAGGTAAAAAAGTTGCCTTCTTAGCAAGGCATGGGAGAAATCACCAATATCCTCCGCATCTCGTCCCTTATAGAGCAAACCTATGGGCTTTAAGAGAAGTAGGTGTAAAAAGAGTTCTGGGAATTTCAGCTGTAGGAGGTATAAACAAACTATTGGTGCCGGGAGATTTTGTCGTTATAGATGACTTTTTAGATTTTACAAAAAGCAGAAAATCAACATTCTTCGAAGGTATCTTTTCTCCAAATGTCGATGGAGAGGATAAAGTTGCAGAGCTTTTAAACAAAAAGAAAGTTGTTCACATAGACGTAAGCTCCGCTTACTGTCCGGAAATGAGAAGTATTTTAATCCAAATTCTGGAGGAAAAAGGCTTTAGGTTTCACAGAAAAGGAGTCTACGCTTGTACGGAAGGTCCCAGATTTGAGACTCCTTCGGAAATAAAGATGCTGGAGAAACTCGGAGCGGATGTTGTAGGAATGACGGGATATCCCGAAGTGGTTTTGGCAAGAGAACTCACTATGTGTTATGCAAGTTTATGTATAGTAGCCAATCCTGCAGCAGGGATAGCAGACCGCAAACTAACGGGTGATGAAGTTATAAATCTGATGAAACAAAAGGAAGAAGAGATAAAGGAAATTTTAATCTCTTTTATAAAGTCCCTGCCTGATAATAGAGATTGTAGTTGTGAAAAAATATTAGAGGGGGCAGAAGTATGAACTTCGAGCAGTTTTTACAAAGCGACGCTTTCAAAGAATTCGGAACAGGGGCTTTAATAGGTTTTACCTTGGGTTTCACACTTAAAAGGGTTTTTAAGCTTTTCGTTTTTCTCATAGGTTTATACTTTATAGGACTTATATACCTCAGCAATCAGGGAATAGTGGAAATCCATTGGAATAGTCTCGAATCGTGGGTCAATTATTTATACGAAGGCTTTAAGAACTTTGCAAAGGGTATTACCGCACCGGTAGCATCACTGGGAGGATTTGCCGTAGGGTTTGCTGCCGGAATGAAGTTTTAACATCACTCGTACTCTCTTCCATATTTTTTGTACAGGTAAAAAATCCTCATTAAGAGTGATAAGAGAGTAAGAAGTGCTACCAATTTTATTCCAAAGCTTAAACCTAATGGAAAAGGAGTTCTTTCGAGAATAGAAAAAAGTATTATCGTGATGTGGGTTTCAGGTCTACCAAAAAAACCAACACTTTCTAAAGGGTCTATTATTTTACCTTTTTTCTTTTCCGTATATCCTATTTCCGCGTAGGCTACGGGCTTGATAAAGGAGTGAAGCATGGAAACCGTTATGGCTGTAATAGCAACAAAAGGTGAAGCGTATGCAAAACCTATAGCTCCTAAGACAAAACCATCGGTCCACTTATCCGTTATCCAATCAAACACTGCTCCGAACTTGGAAGTTTTTCCAGTAGTTCTTGCAACTACTCCATCAAGAAGGTCAAAAAGTCCAGATAAAGCTAAAAGTACCGCACCGGTTAGAGCTTTGTGATGAAAATAAAAATAAGCTGCTATACTGCCCAAGAAAAGAGATAGAAGAGTTATAAAGTTAGGGGGAAGACCTGTTCGTGCCAGAGTCTCCCCAAGCGGGTAATAGAATTTTTTTAAAGCCTCTCTTTTACTTGTTAAATTCATTTAAGCTCCTTTTTCCCAAGCCATGGCATCATTTTTCTTAATTCTTCACCTACCTTTTCTACAAGGTGTTCCCTGTCCCTTTCGAGAAGTGCATGGTAAACGGGTCTTCCTGCTTTATTTTCAAGAATCCATTCTCTTGCAAATTCTCCCTTTTGAATTTCCTCCAGCGTCTTTTCCATAACGGGTTTGACAACTTTGTAAATCCTTTCTCCTCTTGTAACATCTCCGTACTTAGCTGTATCGGAAATAGAGTATCTCATTCCCGATATTCCGTGTTCGTAGATTAAATCCACTATAAGTTTAAGCTCGTGGAGACATTCAAAGTAAGCCACTTCAGGTTGGTATCCCGCTTTCACCAATGTTTCAAAACCTGCCTTTATTAAAGCTGTAACTCCTCCACAAAGAACCATCTGTTCTCCAAATAAATCCGTTTCCGTTTCTTCCTTGAAAGTAGTTTCTATTACACCTGCTCTTGTAGCTCCGATTCCCTTAGCGTAAGCGAGTGCTTTATCTTTACAGGTGCCAGATGCATCTTGATAAATAGCTACTAATGCAGGAACTCCTTTCCCTTCTGTGTACATCCACCTTACAAGGTGTCCAGGCCCCTTCGGAGCTACCATAAAGACATCTACATCCTTGGGAGGAACTATTTGTCTAAAGTGTATATTAAACCCGTGGGCAAAGGCTAATGTCTTTGAAGAATCCAATACGGGCTCAATTTCATTTTTATAAACATCAGGTTGAACAGTGTCTGGAATTAAGAACATTATAATATCCGCTTTTTCCGTTGCTTCCCTTGGAGTATAAACCTCAAATCCATCAGCTTCTGCTTTCGCTCTTGACCTGCTACCCTTATGAAGTCCAATAATTACCTTTAGGCCACTATCTTTTAGGTTAAGAGCGTGAGCATGTCCTTGGCTTCCGTATCCGAGAATTGCGATTACTTTATCCTTCAGAATGTCAAGACTTGCATCGGAATCGTAATATATCTTTGCCATTCAAAACCTCCTTTATTACTATTGTAGGTATTATTAT
>DQVZ01000259.1 GCA_015661465.1 Aquifex aeolicus | reverse complement strand
GACATAGTCTACCTCTCCTTTGAAGGAGGATGTTCCAGCTGTCCTGTAGTGGATATTTCCCTCAAAAACTTGGTTGATACAGTAATTAAAGGAAATATTAAATGGGTTAAAAAAGTAGAGATATCCCAACAGAAATATAATCTCGGACAGTTTGTCTGAATGATAAATTCAGAAACAGAGTTATACGGGGTAATAGGTTATCCCGTAAAACATTCACTTTCTCCTATTTTTCAGAACGCATTTCTCAAGTGGGCCGGTATAAACGGAGTTTATTTAGCCTTTGAGATAAACCCGCATAATCTTAAGGAAGCTATTGAAGGATTTAAAGCAATAGGTGTTAAGGGAATAAATATTACAGTTCCTCATAAGGAATCCGTAATTGAGTATATAGATGAAATAGACTCTACAGCTAAAGAAATAGGTGCGGTAAATACCGTAAAGTTCAAAAACGGAAAGGCAAAAGGCTTTAATACTGACTGGATAGGTTTTATAAAAGCGGTAAAAATGTTATTACCTGAGCTAAAAGGGAAAAAAGTATTACTCTTAGGAGCAGGAGGGGCTTCAAAGGCTGTAGCTTATGGCTTAATGAAGGAAAAATCGGAAGTTTACATCTGGAACAGAACTAGAGAGAAGGCAGAAAGTTTAGCGGAAAAGTTTGATTTAAAAGTGATAAATTCCCCTGAGGAAGTGGTGGAATACGTAGACTTAATAGTTAATACCACAACTGTGGGTTTAAAAGAAGATGACCCTGAATTATTTAATTACGACCTTATAAAACCCGACCATATTGTTGTGGATATTATCTATAAGGATACTAAGCTAATTCAAAAAGCAAGAAAGGTTGGAGCAAAGTTCCAAGACGGTCTTCCCATGCTCCTATGGCAAGGCATAGAAGCTTTTAAAATATGGAACGGATGTGAACCACCTTACTCTGTTGCAGAAAAAGCAATAAAGGACTACATTGGAAGATAAAGAATTTTTTCTAAGAGAAGCTCTAAAGGAAGCAGAAAAGGCTTTCAGTAAAGGGGAAGTTCCCGTAGGTTGTGTAATTGTTAAAGAGGGAAAGATAGTAGCAAAAGCCCATAATCTTGTGGAAACCCTAAAAGACCCTACAGCTCACGCAGAGATATTAAGTGTAAGGGAAGCCACAAAATCCTTAAATTCAAAATTTCTTATAGGCTGTGAAGTCTACGTATCCTTAGAACCATGCATTATGTGTTCATACGCTTTGGTTCTTGCCAGGGTAAGTAAAGTTTTCTTTTCTGCATTAGACTATAAACACGGTGGAGTTATGAGTTTGCTAAATATTCTCGATGAACCAACTCTAAACCATAGGGTGAAGTGGGAGTACTATCCCATAAAAGAAGCTCAGGAACTTTTATCAGAGTTTTTTAAAAGTTTAAGGTATAAGATTAAGTAGATGACCCCTTTTAAAGAGCTCCAGAGATTTATACATTGGAAAGAAAGATTTTTAAAGGATTACGAAAAGATAAAAAAAGGAGATCTTGATGCAATAGGAAGAGAAGTTAAAGAAATTCTTGGAAAAGAACCTGACGATAGACTCTTGAAAGCTTTAAGATCCATGTACATAGGCGGTATGGAACACAGAGTTGAAGATAAAGAAATAAGGTACTGGACCAACTGGGCCGGAGTGAAAACCTATGAAACTTTTAACAGGTTTCCGCTTCTGAGTGATATAGAACTTGCGTTTGTATTTTGGTCTTTAGGTAAGCTATTTGTTCCCTTACTTATGCACGAAAGAGGCGTAAAATCCGAACCCTTTAAGAAGCTTTCCAGAGAAGAGCAAGAGGAAGCCGTAATGGATGAACTCGATACCCTCTGGGAAACACAACTGACTTTAATACTTCAATCCCTTCAGTTTTTAGATTTAAAGTCTATTTCCAACCAAAAACCCTCCTCTGAGGGATAAACTTTTACTTCCCATCCATGTTCCTCTATAATTTTCTTCACTATACTCATACCTATTCCGAAACCCTTAGGATTTTTACTAAAGAAAGGCTCAAATATATGTTCCGCTTCCTCTTTGGAAATACCTCTTCCGTTATCCTTGTAGATTAATTTCCCGTTGCTTACATATATTTTTATCTCTTTAGCACCGTGCTCTATGGAGTTATTAATCAAATTGTAAAAGACTTCCTTAAGAAGATTTCTATCTCCTATAATTTCCCTATCACCCTCAAGCTTTATTTTTATTCCTCCGTTTTGATAAATCTTTACAACTTCTCCAATGAGCTCACTTATCATAAACTTTTCGGGATTTATCCTCCTCTCCATACTCAGATTTTTAAATTGATTCACCAATAGATTTATACGGTCAACTTCTCCCATAACCACGTTGACAAGTTCCCTAATCTTTTCTCTATTCGTATCCTTTTCCAGATGTTTTAAAATCCTTCCCAGGTTTAGCTTCATGGGTGTCAAAGGATTTTTTATTTCGTGAGCGATTCTTTTTACCGACTCCTGCCATACTCTGAAACGTTCAGCTAAAACTATGGGAGTTATATCCTCAAATATGTAAATTTCTCCCTCTTGTCTCTCTATCTTTTCTGTCCTTATATTCTTTGCCTCCTTAACCTCTTCAAGAAAACGGTTTATATCTCCTGGTTGCCCAAACATGTTTAGAAAAGTTCTGTTTACAAACACTTCTCCTTCTCTTTTTCTAAACAAAACAGCTACCGGCAGGGCATCGAGAAGCTTTTGTAAATTCTCCTTTTCTTCCTTTAAGTGATTGTATAAAGCTTTTAAATTATCTCTCATCTGCTTAAATGCCCTTGCGAGTTTCTCTATTTCATCACCTCTTTCTTCTACTTCAACAGGAACATTCAAATTACCCTTTGATATTTCCAAGGCATTTTCCGTTAGCTTCTCAACAGGTTCGCTAATGTACCTGGCAAACAGCATAGACAGCCATACAGTCGCTAAAAGGGTGATAAAACCGAGGGCAATAATTAAAAATACGTAAATTCCCATGATTATATCCCTTGCTTTGGTAAGGGAACGAAGGTCTAGAGCTATATTGCCGAATTTTTCCAGATTTTGCTCAAAGGTTATTTCTTTTTTTAGAATTACATATCTATTTCCTAAGCAAATAAGATAGCTCCCTTTAAACTCCTTTACATCGTAATTACACGGTTCGTTCTTTATTTCTTTAACAAAGGATAATCCCCTTATCTCCTCTTCCGAGAGCTTGCTCAATATTTCCTTTTTTTCGTGAAGATTTTTAAAGGTATACTCCTTTAGCTGGCGGTATATATACTCCGCCTGTTTTGAAAGTTCCCTTACTTTTCCGCTCAAAAACCCTTTCGTAGATTGGAATATGAGAACAGCCGAAAGAATATTTAGGGCTAAAAGAGGAATAAAAATATACAGGATTAATACATTGGCTATCTTTCTTCTCAGCTTATGTTGACTCTTTCCTAAGTAAACCTTTATAAGTTTTCTGAAGATTACCGCAGAAATTATTATCAGGAACAGGAAGTCAAGGTTTATAACGATGAGTATAAAAGGATAATTAATATCCGGAAGATTTCTAAGGTTTAGGAAAAAAGCAAAATTGACTCCGATAAGGAGTATTAGAAGTAATAAAAATAAGATTTTACTCTTCACCTTTCTCTTTTATGTGCTGATGCTTAACTATTTCCCCTTCGGATAAGTATATTGCAGCTTCCGCAACATTTTCAGCGTGGTCTGCAATCCTTTCGTAATGTCTCGCTACAAAAGAAAGGTGCATTGCCCTTTTTATATTTCTCGGGTCTTCAAGAACATAAGTCATCAATTCCCTCTCAAGCTGATGGTAAAGTTCATCAACTGTATCGTCTTTTTCTATCACTTTTTTAGCAAGGAGAGTATCCTTCTGAATAAAGGATATAACGCTGTCATTTACCATCTCTTTTACCATTTCAGCCATGAAGTTTATGTTTATATAAGGCTTTAGGGGAGGTTCTTCTGCAAGTAGTATTGCTCTCTCCGCTATATTTTCTGCTTCGTCTCCCATTCTCTCAAGGTCTGAGACGATTTTATATATTCCCATTATCATTCTAAGGTCTCCAGCCTCAGGTTGGTAAAGGGCTATCATCCTGATACACCTTCTTTCTATATCCACTTCAAGCAGGTCTATAGTATCATCTCCCTTTATGACTTCCTCCGCAAGTTCGATATCCTGTTTGTTTAGTGATTCCGTGGCTTTGTCTATTGCTTCTTGAACGTATTTTGCCATTTTTATTACCAATTCCTTAGTTTCTTCAAGCTCTTTGAAGAGTTTCATAATAGTATTTAATATATGTTAGACAAAGTTAAGAAAATCTTTAGAGAAAGTGCCGAAACTAAACTCGCATTCTTAGAACTGTACGCCGACCAGATTGTAGAAGTTGCGGGAATAATAGCTACTGCATTAAAAGACGGGAATAAGGTTCTTCTCTTCGGAAACGGAGGAAGTGCTGCGGATGCCCAACACATTGCTGCTGAAATAGTGGGCAGGTTCAAGAGAGAAAGAAAAGCACTACCTGCAATAGCATTAACTACAGATACTTCTGTACTTACCGCTTTAGGGAATGATTACGGTTTTGAAACTATATTTGAAAGGCAGATAGAAGCCCTGTGTATGCCCGGTGATATAGCAATAGGAATAACTACCTCTGGAAATTCCGAGAATGTTATAAGAGGTCTTAAAAAAGCCCACGATTTGGGAGCGACAACTGTAGCCTTTACAGGAAGAGATGGAGGCAAAGTTGCTAAGATAGCTCATTACACTTTTATAGTTCCATCATATGAAACTCCGAGAATTCAGGAATGTCATATAACCCTTGGACATGCACTTTGTGAACTCATAGATGAACTGCTATGGGAAGAGTCTTAATTTTCTTAAAGAATTCTAAGAAAGCTATTGATACCTTCAAGGAGACTGAAAAAATTCTAAAGGATTACGGTATAGAGTATAAAACAGTGGTAAACAAAAGTAGAATTGTTAAAAGACTAAGACCCACAAACTACGACCTGTTTTTGGTGATAGGAGGAGATGGAACATTTCTAAGTGCAGCCAGAATTGCTTCCCGTTTCGGCATACCCTTAGCCGGTATAAATGAGGGTAGGTTCGGTTTTCTAACTGAGATTAAAAAAGAAGAAATTGAGAGAGTTTTACCTCTAATTTTGGAAAAAAAAGTACCATTACAAGAGAGATTGATGATAGACGTATTCTTAAGGAGAGGAAAGAAATTAAGGTATCTCGGGAACTACTTGAATGATGCTGTGATATCGAAAAGCAGTATAGCAAGGATAATCCAGACAGAAGTTTTCGTAAACAGAGAAAGAATAGTAGATATTTTCGGTGATGGTGTGATACTTTCAACGCCTACTGGTTCAACAGCATATGCACTCTCAGCAGGGGGACCAATTCTTTATCCTGAATCGGAAAATTTACTTCTTGTACCTATCTGTCCCCATACACTCACCAATAGACCTCTGGTTTTACCTTCGGAATTTGAAGTTTCATTTAAAGTAGTTTCCAAAAACATGGAAGCCTATCTTACTCTTGATGGTCAAGAAGGGACATTCCTCGAAAAGGAAGATGAAGTAATAGTCAAAAAGTCAAAGTACAAATGCTTAACTTACAGTCACCCTGAAAAATCTTTCTTCGGCGTTTTGAGAGAAAAATTGAAATGGGGTTGACATTTTACCCTATTCAATTTTCTTCTATCTTCTCCTTTTATTATCAGTATTTCATTCATTTCATAAATTTTTGAAACCACGTTTTCTCCAAGCCTAGTACCCAAGTCATAGCTTATCTTTGTATTACTCTCTTCTCTGTCAAGTTTAAAGTTAGTTGTAATAATTGTGCTTTTTAGATTGTTATATCTGTGAGTTATGATGTAGGAAATTAATTCCCTTTGCCAATCACTTAGCCTTTCAGAGCCAAGGTCGTCTAAAACAAGAAGAGGTACGTTTAAGATAGCGTTTAAGAACTTTATATCCTTGCCCTCTTCCATTGAGCGCCTAAGCCTGTATATTAAGTCCTTTGTATCGAAAAAAATACCTCTTACTTTTTTAACTTCGTATATAGCCTTTAGCGTTGCCACTGCAAGATGAGTTTTACCTACTCCGGGAGTTCCGATAAAAGTAATTCCTTTCCCATCTTCGGGATTAAAGCTATAAGCAAATCTTTTTGCCGTCATTAAAGCTATATCTTGAGACGGGTGACAGGGCTTGAAGGTTTCGAAGGTAGCATTCCAGTATCTCTTTGGAATATTCAGCTCTTTATTTATATCCTTTCCATTATACCTACACTTGCAGAGTTTTACTGCTCCCTTTTCCGTTTTTACAAAGCCCGTACCGTTGCAGATATCACAGGTTTGAGTTTGCTCCATAGGTTTTTAATATCAGCTTTTGGTAAAATTTTGCAATTAATCTCCTTTATTTGTCTTCATAATTTCGATAAATTCCAATGGAAAGGGAAATATAACAGTTTTAGAATTGTGCAATCCTATTGTGTGTAAAGTTTCCAAATATCTTAGCTGTATAGCTATCGGTTCTTTGGAAAGTATACGAGCTGCTTCTAAGAGTTTTTGAGCTGCCTGGAATTCCGCTTCCGCACTGATTATCTTTGCCCTTCTTTCCCTTTCAGCTTCTGCCTGTCGCGCAATTGCTTTTCTTAGTTCTTCAGGTAAGTCTATCTTTTTGAGTTCAACAGATATAACTTTTACTCCCCAAGGATCCGTTTGTCTGTCTATAATTTCTTGAAGTTTTAAATTTATTTTTTCCCTTTGGGATAGAAGTTCATCTAATTCAGCTTCGCCGCATACACTTCTTAAAGTTGTCTGAGCTATCTGGGAAGTTGCGTAAAAATAGTCTTCTACCTCAACTATTGCTTTTACAGGGTCTACAACGCGAAAATAAACCACAGCGTCTACTTGAACGGAAACATTGTCTTTAGTAATCACATCCTGAGTGGGAACATCCAGAGTTACTGTTCTTAACGATACTTTTACTACTCGGTCAATTATAGGAATTACAATAATAAGTCCGGGACCTTTAGCCCCTATAACTCTTCCTAAACGAAATACTACGGCTCTTTCGTATTCAGGGATAACCTTAATTGCAGTGGCAAGGAAAAGTAAAATCAAAATAATTAAAAAGATTGAATTAACCGAAATAAACTCCATAAGAATAATTTATTAGATAATTTCCAAAATGTAAAAGGTCAAAGTTAAACACGTGGGAGAAATAATTCCTTTGTAAAGTCTCTTGTGTACAGAAGAAAAATTTAAACTTAATACTTATGGTAAAAATTCTTTCACCGGCAAAGATAAACTTGGGATTGTGGATTTTAAAGAAAAGACCAGATAATTATCACGAACTCATAACCCTATACAGGGAGATACCATTTTTTGACGAGATTTACATAAAAGAAGGAATTTTGAAAGTAGAGACAAATATAGGAATACCCCAAGAGGAAAACTTGGTTTATAAGGGGCTAAGGGAGTTTGAAAAAATCACCGGTATTGAAGTGAATTATTCTATTTTTATACAAAAAAATATTCGCCCAGGAGCAGGACTCGGAGGGGGAAGTTCAAATCTCGCAACAGTTTTGAACAAGATAAACGAACTCATGGGTAGACCTTTAAGCAGAAAAGACCTAGTTAACTTGCTATCGAAACTTTCTGCAGATGCACCTTTTTTTCTATACGGAGGAACCGCAATAGGCAGAGGTAAGGGGGAAATTCTTCAGCCTACCGAGTGTAGATTAAAGGGAAAATTGACTCTTGTAATTCCACCTATTTCCTCAAGTACAGGAAGGATTTACTCCCTTGTAAGCCCGAAACACTATGTAAACATTGAATATGCCGAGGAAAAAATAAAGGAAATTCTTGAAGGTAACGTAAACGCTATAGAAAACATACTCGGCGAGATAGCAAAGGAAATTTACCCCGAGATAGCTGAAGTATTCAGATTTGTAGAATTTTTAGGTTTTAAAGCTTTTGTAAGCGGTACAGGTTCTACAGTTTACTATTTTGGCGAAGTTACGGAAGAGCTTAAAACCGCTGCAAAATCTAGAGGTTGGAAAGTAGTAGAGCTCGAACTTTAATTATATCTTATGAATGTTAAAAGGTTAAAAGAAGTAAAAGATTACGAAATTCCTATTCTCGAGGCTACAGTTTTTGATTTATTCGGAGGTCTGCCTCAGGCTTTTATCGGAATATCCGGCGAAGCTGGAGCAGGGAAAAGTCAAACCCTGATGAGACTTATTTCGGACATTGCTAAAAAAGAACCTGTGCTGGTAATCCTGACTGAGCAATCTCCCCATAGATGGAAAGCAATTTTTAGAAAATACGATACCAATCATGAAAACATAAGTGTAGTGTTTAGATCTTATGTGGATAGTGAATTTATAAGGGAAATCGGACAAAGAGCGGAAAGGATTATAGTTATGGACTCAATTTCGGGAGCTGTTCCGGAAACGAAAGCCAGACAAGTGGCAAAAGAATTGAGAGGATTGGTTGAGTGGAAAAATAAGTGGTTGATTGGAAGCCTTCAGGTAAGGAAAGAGGGAATAGCCGGAGGAGAAGGAGTAGAACATATGATAGAGGTGGAATACGAAATTACATACTTCCAGCTAAAGCCTCAAAATAAGTGGCTTTACGAAAAACTCAAACCTTACGGCTACGAGATAGGTGATTACGTAAGGCTCATTAGAAACACCTTCGACAAAATAAGAGGAGTTCAAAATACCAATCTGGTTGTGATAGATATAGACAAGGATACGGGTTTACTTGAATTCAGAGAACTTGGAAAAAAGGAAATTCAGGTCTCGGAATAGTTACCTTAATCTGTAAGATATCGGAACCTTTACACTTACCTTCCTTTGAGGTTTCGGGAATTTACCGCAAACTTTCGAAACTGTTTCAAGAGCATTTTTATCCAAAATCCTGTGGCCGCTTGACTTGACCAATTTTATATGTTCACAGCCATTTCCAGACAAAACTATTTCTACAATAACTTTTCCTTGCCATCTCATCTTCCTGGCAATATAGGGATACTTAATATTCTCCATGATGTACTTTCTTATTTTCTCTAAGTTTTCCTTTATAAATACTTTTTCATAGCTTACATGTTTTACATAACTTATCAAGTTCGTAGTTTTAACTCTATTAGAATTCTTTTTTGTATCAATACTGGATTTTGAATTGTGTGAAAAAACATGCGTAGTAATATTTTTCTTAGTATTTTTACTTTTAATATAGAAAGAAAAGTTAGCTTTTTGTATATTGGTACTTTGTTTTTTTGTATTTATTGGTTTTTTAATGAGCTTATTCTTCTTTTTTACTGTTTTCTTAGCTATTACTTTGGCTTTTTTCTTTCTCCTCAGTTTTTCTGTTTTCTTATGCAATTTTGACGTTTTAATGTTTTTCTGAGAATCTTTATCTTTTTTCTTTTTAGAAACTTTTTTCCCTTTTTCCTTTCCCATCTGAAAGTACTTTAGCGAGATTTTTACATATTTTTCCGTCTCTTTTTGATGAAAGTTTAAATCAATATTGAATAAGGAATATATAGCTGCTGCGTGAACAATTGCAGAGATTAAAACTCCCACGAAAAAGTTTTTCCACTCCATCTGGAGTTTAATTTAATGTTAAATTTAATTTAAATTTTAGTTAAAATTATAATAAAATTAACAAAGGAGGTGGCTGTGAGGAAGTCTTTGTTACTGGGGGTTATATTTTCCACGGCATTCGCTCAAGAAATAATCCTTGAGGAAATTCAAGTAATCGGAAAAGGTGAATTCCTTACAGAAGATACCGTAAGGGAACTTCCTGTGAAAGACTTAGGTGAAGCTCTTGAATACAACATCCCAGGCATATGGAAGGTAAGGAAAGGAAGTATAGCAAGTGACGTTGTAATAAGGGGATTTAAGAAAGATGAAGTAAACCAATTGTTCGATGGTGCAAGGATTTACAATGCATGTCCCAATCGTATGGACCCCGGAATCTTCCACATAGATTTTGTCGAAGTTGAAAATATAGAAATAATAAAAGGCCCTTTTGATATTAGAAACTATGGAGCTGTAGGAGGAACTGTAAATGTAAATACAAAGGACCCTAAACAGGGGTTTTCTGGAAATCTAAATTTATCCTTTGATAACTGGGGTTATTTTAACCCTTCCGTTTCCCTTTCTTACGGAACTGATAGATGGGGACTTTTAATAGGGTATGCCTTCAGATTTTCAAAGCCTTACGAAGACGGGTTAGGACGTAAAATTACCGAGTTATATCTGCCTGATAATCCGTCAGCGTATTCACCCGAAGAAGTAAACTCCACAGCCTTTAATATACATACGCTCTGGACAAAACTCAGTTATAAGCTTACAAATGACCTAAATCTAAAACTTAACTATACCCATCAGAGGGCAACGGATGTCCTTTATCCGTACCTTATGATGGACGCTATATATGATGAAACGGATAGATTTAACGTTTCTCTGGAAGGACCTTATTTCAAAACCCAATTCTATGTTTCCTCTGTAAGGCATTGGATGACAGACCAGAAAAGAATTTCAGGTAGTTCTACACCACTTGGTTATAAAATGGGAACTTTGGCTAAGTCAAAGGTATACGGATTCAAAAGTGAATATAAACTCAAGAATCTTAGCTTCGGTATAGATACCTTCTACAGGTACTGGGAAGCTCAGACTACAATGTTTATGGGAACTTATAAAACCCAGAATACAATTCCCGACGTAGACGTTATAAATGTAGGATTATTTTGGGAATATAAAGATAAATTATCAAACCGACTTAAACTCGTTGCAGGTATAAGGGTGGACTATACCAAAACTCAAGCAGATTCTCGGAAAGCCAACAAAACCCTATACCTTCATTACCACGGCACTGATGACGTATCACAAACAGACTTTTATCCTTCCGGAAACATACAATTCTTCTACAGCCTAACCAAGGGCCTTGAACTTTTTATGGGCCTGGGCTCCGCCGTAAGAGTACCTGACCCTCAGGAGAGGTACTTCGCACTTGACAGAATGGGAGATACTGAGACAGAAATAGGAGACTGGGTAGGAAATCCCAAACTTGACCCTGAAAGAAACACAGAGCTTGATATAGGATTGAAATTTTTCCATGAACGCTACAGTGGTGAGTTTAGAACCTTCTTTAGTTATGTAAATAACTATATCTATGTATACAGAGCAACTGCTCCCTCGACGGGAGACATGATGAACACTAATACTCAGGCTATGTCCTATACCAACATAGATGCCTACTTTTATGGTTTTGAGTTCAGAGGCACTTACGCTATTAGCGATACACTTTTCTTTGATGGCAACATTGCTTTTACTAGAGCAAGAAAGATAGATACTTATCCCGAGAAAAATATTTACGATAAGGATATAGCAGAAATCCCACCGCTTACCGCAAGATTAGCTTTGAGATATGATACGGGAAACTATTTCGGTGAAGTGGAAACAATACTCAGTTCTACACAGAACAACGTAGACAGTGACCTTTGGGAACAAAAAACATCGGGCTACGGAGTGGTTAACCTAAAAACAGGAGCTCAGTATAAAAACATTCGTTTAATAGCGGGTGTTAATAACCTATTCGATAAACTTTATTACACCCATCTATCCTATTTGAGAAATCCATTCTCCACAGGTATGAAGGTTCCTGAACCTGGCAGAACTTTCTATTTAACGGTTTCCTACAATTTCTGAAGCCT
>DQVZ01000210.1 GCA_015661465.1 Aquifex aeolicus | reverse complement strand
TTTTTACTTAGGGCATTGCAAGGGTCAAAATCTGAAGCTTGAAAATCAATATAGTTTTTCTTAAAAATTGCCACTTGTTGCCCCTCGTCGTGTGAAACCCTTGAAAATCAAAACAATCCTGGATAACCTTACAGAATCAACACTTTGACCCAATTTTCCCTATTCTCTTGCCAAGAAGCCAAATAGGACTATCTCAAGCCCCTTGATTTTCAATTTTGTCATAAACTATCTTCATTTTTTATGATTTATATCAGGATATTCGATTCCACTTGACTTTTTCGAGAAAGGGTATATTACCAAATCTTCAAGGGCTTTTATAAAGTACTCGTTGGTTTGTAGCGTAGGGATTCTGATAAACTCTTCATATCCCAATTTCTCTGCCAATTGTCTGTATTGATAATCCAGCTCGTAAAGGGTTTCACTATGTTCTGAAACAAAGGATATAGGTATAACCACGAGTTTTTTTACTCCTTTCTTTATCAGTTCTTCGATAACTTTGTCCGTAAAAGGTTCAAGCCATTTGGCAAAACCCCCTACCTTACTCTGGTATGCAAGTGTATAGTTTACGTTCGGAAAATATTCCATTACAAGTTTTACGGTTTCTTCCGTCTGTTTCTGGTACGGGTCTCCTTCATCTACTATTTTCTTAGGAAGACTGTGTGCGGAAAAGAGGAAATGATATTCCTGAGGATTTTTAACAAATTTTTTTATCTGCTCAGTCCAAGCCTTTATAAACAAAGGATGGTCGTAAAACTTTTCTATTTTTTTCACTTTTAAATTTTTCAAATTTAAGTTTTTAATTGTTCTGCTCACTTCGTTAAAAGCGGAACCGGTTGTTGTTTTGCTGTACTGAGGGTATAGCGGAAGTAGAGTTATATCCTTTATCCCCTTATTCGTTAACTCTTTTAAAGCGTCTTTAATGAAAGGTTTCCAGTATCTCATTCCAACTACAACTTCATATTCATCACCAAGTTTTTCTTGAAGTGCTCTTGCCTGCAAAAGGGTTTGTTCCAATTGAGGTGATTTTCCTCCCATAAGCTCGTAATACTTTTTCGTACTCTTTGCCCTTATCTTGGATATAAGTCTTGCAAATAGTTTTTGAAAGGGGAGTTTAAATATATCAGGGTCAGAGAAGAGATTGTACAAAAAGGGTTCTACAGCCTCAAGAGAATCAGGTCCTCCTAAGTTTATAAGAATTACACCCTTTTTACTCAATATTTTCCTCCCTTAGTTTTTCTATAAGCCTTTGGGCTGCTTTTTGCTCGGCCTCCTTCTTAGTTTTCCCTTCACCTATACTTCTAAAATCCTTTACTTTTGCTTCAACAACAAATTTTTTTTCGTGTTGAGAACCTTCAACACTTATTAATCTGTATGAAGGTCTTTCCCTCCAATGCCTCTGGGTAATCTCCTGAAGAAGAGTTTTGAAATCCTTCTTTACCTTTCCCTCTCTTATAGCCCTTATTATCTCATCTCTGAAGTGTTGATAAAAAAGCTCTTTCGCAAAGTTTACATCTCTTCCCGTATCGAGGTAAATTGCCGCCCACAGTGCTTCAAAAACATCCCCTATGACTGTTTCGTTAATTCTTCCCCTTTTCATTTTTATGAACCTGTGAAGTTCTAACTTTCCAGCCAGATAGTTAAAAAATTCCTCACTTATAAGGTATGCCTTTAAAGGAGAAAGAAACCCCTCCCTCTTTGTCGGATAATACTCAACCAATAAATCTACGACAAAAAAGTTAACAAGGGCATCTCCCAGAAACTCTAAAGTCTCGTAATGTTCTCTTTTAGAAACAGATATATGAGTAAGAGCTCTCTCAAGGAGTTTTTTATCTTTAAAATTGTAACCTAATTTTCTCTCAAGCTCTTCAATCATTTTCAAAAACTTGAATGTAAAGCTTAGCTATCTTTCTGGCTAAGTTATTCATTCGTCTTATATACCTTGCCCTTTCCTGAACCGAAATAGCTCCCCTTGCATCGAGAATGTTAAATAGGTGGGAACACTTAAGTAGATAATCGTAGGCAGGGAATATAAGGCCCTCTTCTATCATCCTTCTAGATTCCCTTTCGAACATCTCGTAGGCTAGAAAGAGCATATCTACATCTGCAAGTTCAAAGTTGTACTTACTCCATTCCCACTCGGAACGTTTAAATATATCCCCGTAAGTAATTCCTTCTTTCCATTCAATATCAAAAACATTATCCTTGTTCTGTATATACATAGCTATCCTTTCTAAACCATAAGTGATTTCTACCGAAATTTCATCAAGGTCAATTCCACCGGCTTGCTGAAAATAAGTAAATTGGGTTATTTCCATTCCATCCAACCAAACTTCCCATCCTAATCCCCAAGCTCCCAGAGTTGGGGACTCCCAATCGTCTTCCACAAACCTTATATCGTGTTCAAGAGGGTTTATTCCAAGCCTTTCAAGACTCTCAAGATAAATCTCCTGAGGATTTTCCGGAGCAGGCTTTAGAATCACTTGAAACTGATAATAATGTTGAAGTCTATTGGGATTTTCTCCATACCTACCGTCTTGAGGTCTTCTTGAAGGTTCTACGTATGCAACGTTCCAAGGTTTTTTCCCGAGAACCTTTAGAAAGGTAGCGGGATTCATAGTACCTGCGCCGACTTCCAAATCGTAGGGTTGCCATATAAGGCATCCCTTCTCTGCCCAGAATTTATGAAGGGTCATTATTATATCCTGAAAATACATGAGTATTAATTATAAGGTTAGTAAGTGAGGTAAAAAGGAAAAGCTCAAACTCCCTCCTCCAAAGCCCTCCTTGCGTCTGCCTCGTTTGGCACCCCTACGAATGCAAGTTTGCCGTCTATAATTGTGGAAGGCACACTCCTTACCATCAGCTTGGTAACCCAGTATCTACCCTCCGGAGTTCCTATATCTAAAACCTCGTATTTAAAGCCGTATTCTTCCTGTAATTTTCTCCACAATGCATCCGCGTGGGGACAGGTAGGGCACCATTGAGAAACAAGAAGTATAACATGTTTATCCTGAGCTTTCATTACACACACCTCATACAAACAATATCCCACTCGTCGATATGCTTTTTCATTTCTTCGTAAGCCTTTTCTCCGCTTACAAGTTCGCTCAAATCCCTTTTCAGAGTTTCTTCACTTGAAGGTTTTATCTTTACAATCCAAGCATCGCCATAAGGGTCTATGTTTATGTAATTCGGGTCTTCAACAACTTTAGGGTTTATATCTACGATTTCACCTTCAACTAATGCCGGTACAGGCCCGGCCCACTTTCCGCTTTCTAAGGTAGCAACAGGTTTTCCCTTCTTTACTTTAGTTCCCAAGGATTTTACCCTTATATGCAAGAGTCTTCCTGCCCGAGTTTGTCCCACATCTGTGAGACCGAGTGTTACCGTTCTGTCTTCGTTTACCTTTACCCAAACCTGATTTTCGATGTCATAATATAAATCCTTCGGTATTACACAACCTTGATATTCCCAGGCAGCACCCAAATCCTTCTCCTGAGCCCCCATTTGCTTATAATTTTATGACATAAATCAATGTAAATCAATATTTACTTATTTAATAAGCATATAAGAATTTTTTATAAACCTTAATTACGGGCTGGCTTGGGAGTTATCACAGCCTCCACCACAGAGTCTTCCAGATTTTTAATCACACCCATAAAAAAATTTAATTTTAAGCTACCACCTCCGTACCTATTCCTTCCTTTGTAAATACTTCAAGTAGAATGGAATGCTTAACTCTGCCGTCTATTATATGAACTTTCCTGACACCTTTCTCTATTGCCTTTATAGCAGACTTGACTTTTGGTATCATTCCCTCCCTAATTATTCCCTCCTTTATCAGTTTTTCAGCCTCTTCTTTGGTTAATGTAGAAATTAAATTCCCCTTTCCATCTTTTACACCTTGTGTATCGGTAAGGTATATTAACTTTTCCGCTTTAAGTTCCGCTGCTATTTCCGAGGCTGCTATGTCGGCGTTTATGTTGTAAGCCTCTCCTTCTTCTCCCACACCTATCGGAGCTATTACGGGGATAAAGTTATGTTCTAAAAGTGTATGAATTAATTCTTCATTTACATCTGTAATTTCACCTACAAAACCTATGTCATCTTCAGGGACGGGCAATCCTAATTCCGAAAAATATTTTTCTTTATCCAGCTTTCTGGCTTTGAGAAGCCTTCCGTCTCTTCCCGAAAGGCCGACAGCGTAAATTTTTTTCCCGCTAAACCTGTTTATAAGGGCTACTATATCTTTGTTTATATCTCCGGAAAGTACCATTTCCACTATGTGCATAGTCATTTGGTCTGTTTTTCGTATACCGTTTATAAATTTCGGTTTTATTCCGAAGACCTCTAAAGTCTTACTTATTTGCGGTCCTCCGCCGTGGACTATTACAGGATTTATTCCTACGTATTTAAGTAAAACCACATCTTTGGCGAAGGATTCTCTCAGGTCTTCTTCATACATAGCAGAGCCGCCGTACTTTATAACGAAAACCTTTCCATGGAATTCCTTTATGTACGGCAGAGCCTCCTGAAGGATATTTGCCTTTTCTATGAGTTCTTTCATTTATCTTCTTTGGAAACAGTCGCTACATTTATATCCCTTCCCAGCTTTTCTTGAACCGATTTCACTTTTTGAACCAATCTGCCCTTTTTACCCTTTCTATAATCAATCTTCATGGTAATAGATACTCTGTTGCAGTCTTCTTTGAGTGCTTCAAACCCTTTTTTTAGAACATTCATAACTTCATCCCAATCTTCACCCTCTATTATCGTTCCCATAGGAGTAAGGATGTAAGGAAGTCCTGATTTGTCAACTATATCCACTACTTTAGCAACATACTTACTTACACTTTCTCCCTTTCCTAAAGGTGTCATACTGACAAAAACTAAGAAACTCATGGAAATATATTTTAGTAGGCTTCTTCTTCTACACGTATGAGAACAGGTTTATCAACTACTACGGGAAGTCGAGATATTTCTCTAAGGGAATTTTGTATATCTTTCTCAAAGGCCTTATGGGTAAGTATGACCAACGGAACTATTGTTTCGTTTTCCCTTCCTGCAATTTTACATACCATTTCCTTTTGAAGAACAGAAGCTATGCTTATGTTGTAATCTGCAAGAACATTTGCGATTTTTGCCAAAACACCGGGTTTATCCGGTACATCAAACCTTAAATAATACCTTGAGTAAAAATTTTTCCTTACTTTAAGAGTTTCGGTTTCCCAGTTCACGGGAAGATTTAGTTTTGATTTGCAAAGTAAAAACTTTCCGGCATCAACTATATCTGATACTACCGCAGAAGCTGTAGGATGAGAACCTGCCCCTTGACCGTAAAACATGGTTTTCCCTACAAAATCACCTTCAATCATTACAGCGTTGTAAACTCCGGAAACTTTAGCCAGTGCTTCCTCAGAGTGGATAAAAGTGGGATGAACTCTTATTTCGATTTCAGAATCTACCTTTTTAGCAATAGCTAAAAGTTTTAATGTGTATCCCAATTCTTTCCCAAGTTCTACGTCCAACTTATCAACATTCCTTATACCTTCTACGTAAACATCTTTAAAGTCTATGTAGTTTCCATATGCGAGCATTGCCAAGATAGCTATTTTGTGAGCTGCATCCCAACCATCTATATCAAGGGAAGGGTTAGCTTCGGCGTATCCCTTTTTCTTAGCTTCTTTGAGTGCTGTCTCAAAATCCAAGTTTTCCTCAAACATCCTTGTGAGAATATAGTTGGTAGTTCCGTTCAAAATGCCCAGTATATTTAGTACCCTATTACCTACAAGGCCTTCTCTTAGTGCCTTTATTACGGGAATACCTCCACCTACAGAAGCTTCAAAACCTATAAACAAATTTCTTTCTCTGGCTTTTTCAAAAATTTCTATCCCATCTTCTGCAAGAAGATGTTTATTGGCCGTTACGACACATTTCCCTTTCTCAAGTGCTTCAAGAATAACCTGTTTGGCAAAAGTTTTCCCACCTACAAGCTCAACCACTATATCAGCTTCCTCAATAACTTCCTTGTAGTTTGTGGTTCTAAGATTTTCGGGAATGTTAAATTCCCTTTCCCTCTTCCAATCTATGTCTGCAACTTTAACCAGTTCAAGATTTAAATCTGTTTTCTTCCTTATAATCTCCCGGTTCTCTATTAGGAGTTTTGCAGTTCCAGTTCCGACGGTACCACAACCTATAATTCCCACCCTAACTGTGTGCATAAGAGAATTATCCTCCATTTTTTAGAACCTAACAACTTCAATACTCCTTGGATTCTTAACGAATAGATGAAATAAAGAGAATAGATGGAGAGGATAATGGAGAGAACGAAGAGATTGGAAGAAGGCTTTAGCCTTAATTACCAGCCTCCCCAAAAAGCTTGACAACAAAAAAATGGTTTACTATAATATCTTCTTGTCAAGCAGCGGTGGGAGTCCTAAAAATCTAAAGGGTGGCAGCCCCCGTCGTCTAGCCTGGCCTAGGACGCCGGCCTTTCACGCCGGAAACGCGGGTTCAAATCCCGCCGGGGGTGCCACTTTTTTATTTTGAATTTAACTATTACGTGAGAAAGGCGGGTAGCTCAGTTGGGAGAGCGCCGCCCTTACAAGGCGGAGGTCGCGGGTTCGAGTCCCGCCCCGCCTACCATTTGAACTATCTTTAATCTTTCCTTGACGAAAAACTGCCGAAATCGGAGAGGCGTATATTTTTAGCAGGAATTAACTTTTTTCCCCTCCTATTTCGAAATCTTCAGGTTTTATATTTTCGAGCCATTCCCTCAATTTCCTCTTTTCTTCATCTTCCTCTGGCTCAGGTAACTTTGATTGGTCAAGAACATGTTGGGCAACGTAAATCGGTGCACCGAATCTAAGTGCGAGATTTATAGCATCACTGGGTCTTGAGTCTATTATTAAGGTGTTGTTTCCCTGGTTTATATATATTTCCGCATAATAAGTGCTTTCCTTTAAATCGTTTATTACAATCTTTTCAACGTTTCCTCCCATCTCGGTAATTATGTTTTTCAAGAGTTCGTAAGTCATGGGTCTTGGAGGTTCTACCCCTTGAAGTTTCATAGCTATTCCGTTAGCTTCAAAGGCTCCTATCCATATAGGTAAAATGAGGTTTTCATCATCTCTTCCCTTTAAGACCACTATCGGCATTTGTGTTGTCGGATCCAATGTGATACCGTGAACTTCCATTTCAACAAACTCGCTCATTTTATCACCTCCATAAACTCACCCTCTAAACTAAAAGGTGAAGATTTAACAACTTTAATTTTCACAATCTTTCCGAGAAGAGATTTGTCTCCCCTAAAGGAAGCCCACTTATTGGTCGTAGTTCTTCCTATAAGCTCTCCATTTTTTTCTTCCTCCACGAGAACTTCTTGAACCGTACCTTCATATCTCTTCGCAACTTCTGCCAAGATGCTTTTTTGTAGTTCAAGAAGTCTTTTCATTCTCTCCGTTTTCACTTTGTCTTCAATTTGGCCTTGCATTTGAGCTGCAGGAGTTCCGGGTCTGGGAGAGAATTTAAAGGAAAAAACTTGCTCAAACTTTACTTTTTCAAGTATATCTAGAGTATGTTCAAAGTCTTCTTCTGTTTCCGTTGGGAAGCCTACGATTACATCTGTAGACATCGCTATGTCTTTCACAGCTTCCTTTAGTTTATATACCTTTTCTAAATATTCCTCCTTCGTATAGCCCCTATCCATTAAAGCTAAAATTCTGTTCGAACCTGCCTGAAAAGGTAGATGCAGAGCATTACAAACTTGAGGTATATCTGCCATCGCTTCTATGATGTCGTCGGTGAGATC
>DQVZ01000104.1 GCA_015661465.1 Aquifex aeolicus | reverse complement strand
GAATGAAAATAATTTACTCTTTAGTAGGAAACTTACCTTCTCGCCATTATGACTTAATAGAGTGGTACAACCACGATGATAAACAAAAGAAATATAAATTTCCCCTTTCCGTACTTGCATATGCGAAAGAATTAAAGGATAAGGGGGAGAATTATAAAATTATTTTCCTCGTTCCCCACAGTATTTTTAAAGATGTCGTAAACGACTTAAACCAATTAGGAAATGTTAATAAACTAAAAGAAGTATTCAAAGAGGACATTTTAAATTACTACTCAAATAGGCTAAAATCGTTAATAGATGAGATAAATAAAGCGAAAAATAAAGATAAATTTACGGACTCTACCGGCAAGCTTATAAGCTTTCTGAAGAAAGTAGATGAGGTAGATACAAATTTATTAAAAAAATTGGAAGAGTTTAAGGAATTAGAGCAGATTGAAGAGCTTGAAGAAGCAAAGAATGATTTCACAATGGAATGGAAAGGAATCCAAAAAGAGGTAGAGAATATTTTAAATAAAAAAGATAAGAAACTCCGTGAAATTATCAATTCTACCAATATGGAAATTGAAGTAATTCCTTCTTTAGGGGCTTATAGGTCCAAAGTAGGAAAAATCAATTACAAGATAAGATATTCACAGAGAGTTTTAAAACTTCTATTGAGATTTGTTAAAGACATTCTTAATCACTTAGAAGATAATACACATTTTATCCTTGATGTTTCTACTGGATTGAATGCTTTAGTAGTTGAGGCTGTGGAAAGTTTTTACAATGCAAATGTATTTTCTAACTTCTTTTTTATCACACAGAACCCTAAACACAAATTTTCCATATTTTCCGCCGAGCCTGTAATAGGAGCAGACAATACAGTCCCAAAAGCTTACAGGCTTGAAGGAATAAATAAGAGAGCATTTTTACAAAAACCTTTTAATTACTCTGAAAGTGAAAATATAATTAATCATATAAGTAAAGAAATAGATATAAATAGGACTGAACTCCGAGTAAATTTGGAACAAAGCATATTTCTTTTCAACATTATTTTTTACAACATTCCTTTATGTATAACACTACCAGCTTATGATTCAATTAACTTAGAACTTAAATCTCATAAAAACATGCTGGATTTTACAAGGTATTTAACCTATCTGGTTGAAAAAAAGTTGCGTATGAATTTTTCCAAGAACAACGAAGGGTTGACATTTAAACTTGAGCCAAATTTGGAGTTTAAAAAAGTAAGGGACTTACTGTTTATGCTTATGCTCGGTGTAAATATAACAAAGTCTTTTGAAAGCATTGGATTATTTTATCTATCAAGACAAAAAGATTTAAGTTTATCTGACTTAAGAAAATTTTTTGATTTGTACGAAAGATATAACCTTAAAATTAATGAAGTATTTTTGGAAAAAGAGCTTGACACTAAAAGTAAGCTACTGGAAATTTTAAATGAGAATGAAAAAATTACCTTAAAAGAAGCAAACTGTAGAAGAAAAAATATAAGCAAAAAAGATGATTGTAATAAAGTCAGGAGATTCTCAAATGATGATATAAGAAACTTTTTAGCACATTGCGGTTTCCACGATTGTTCTACTTATGTATGTAGGAAAAATAATACACTATTCTTTTCCCTGAAGGAAAGATTAGTAGAAAAAATCCGGGATACAGTACTCGGGCTTTAAAAATGTCAGATTTGTACAAAGTACCCTGTTTATAAAATAAATGAAGGGAGGTGAAAATGAGCGGATTAACTTTAACGATAATTACTTCCGAAGCTTCAAGTTTAAATTACGGGGAGAATATAGGGAATGTATCTGTTCTTAAGAAGGTTTCTCTTGGAAACGGAGAACAGATTACCTATGTTTCAGACAAAGCTTTGAAATATGATATCAAAAGGAAAGGAAAGGAAGAAAAAAACTGGAAATTACTCGATAAGACACTTCAGGAATACATAAAAGGAAATCTAAAAAACGGCAAACTTGATGTGGATAGTTTCGGTAAGCAGTTAGTAAAGGAATATGAAGAATTTGACCTTTTCGGAGGGTTATTTACAAATCTAAAACTTGATAAGAAGGTAGAACTCAGTTACGGAGATAGTGTTAAAAGAACTTCTCCCGTAAAGATTACATACGCTTTTTCTTTAGCTCCCTTTAAGGGAGACATGAACTTTCTTAACAACATAGACGCTTTTAACAGATACATAAAACATATAGAG
>DQVZ01000041.1 GCA_015661465.1 Aquifex aeolicus | reverse complement strand
GTTTTAGCTTTAAGTTCGTTAATATCGCCGATTTCTACCCAATGGCTAAGCTTCCCTCTATAGGTCCCACCGCAAACTGGACAAATATCCCCCTCAGATAAATAAGAGGAAACCATGTGAGCGTGGTAATAAAGTTCCCTCTTTTTTAACTCTTCTTCCGCTTTCTCAAACTCTTTTTTTACCCTTATATACTCTTTGTAAAGAGTATCCAGTTTTTCTTTTACAGTTTCATACTCATTTTCTTTCTTTTGAAGCTCTTTCTCTTTCTTCTCCAGTTCCTTTAAAAGCCTTTCCTTCGTTTTCAGAGAAGTGTATTCTTCCTCGGAAAATTTCTCCTCAATACCTTTTAATTTTCTCTCCTCCTCTTCTATAATCTTCCTTCCCTTTTCAACTCTTCTTGTGAGGTCTGTGTATTCCTCCTTTGCCTTCTGAAACTCCTTTTCCAATTCTTTTTTTTCCCTTTGCAGAGTTTCGACTTCTAATATGTATTCTTTTATTTCCAGAAGTTTTTTGAGGATTAACTCTATCTCCTTTTCCCTATTTCTATACTCTTCTGCCTTTTCTTTTTCCACCTGTAGTTTTTTCTCCTCCTCTTTTAAATTCTTAAGCTCTTCCGATAAGATAGTGTGCTCCTTCAATAATTTTTGTCTTTTGAATTTTATCTCTGACAAAATTTCGTCTATTTCCTCTATCCTTTTGGCTATCGGTACGTATGGAGATACTTTACGCGAAATTTCAAGCTTTTCTTTGAGGGACTCTATTTCTTCCTTTTCCTCCGCTAAACTTTCATATTCCCTTAAAACCCTCTTATATTCCTCATAGAGTTCTTTCTTTTCCTTGGATTTTCTAAGTTCTTCACGCATTTGTTCCTCTTTTTTTGTTAGTTCTTCAATTCGAATTTGTAAATCTTGAAGCTCCTTTTGGAGTCTTTCTTTGAGCTGAGGCGAATACTCCTTTATGAGTCCATATTCCTTTTTTAGAGCTTCCCTCCTTCCCTCGAGATTCTTGAATTCCTCACCCGCGAGCTTGCTTATTTTTTCAAGTTCTTCCAGCCCGAGAAGTTTAATTAAAAGGTTCTTCCTTTCTTTACCCTCTTTCAGGAATTTATCAAATTCCCCTTGAGGAAGAAGTATTACCTTAGTAAATGTTTTGTAATCTATTCCCGAAATTTGTTGAAGCCACTTTTCTACTTGGTTAGCTTTTATATTAATTCTCTTCCCTTCTTCATAAACCCTGACTTGACTGTCTTCGGGAAAAGCCCGGTAGTAGCGTTCTATCCTGTATTTCCTTCCTCTTACGGAAAAATCAAAAATAACTTTTAGTTCCTTTTCTCCTTTCGAAAGTACGTATTTAGTGGCACTCTGAGAAGAATAGCGCGGGACTTTACCGTAAAGTGCGTAAGTTATGGCGTCAATTATGCTCGTTTTCCCGGCTCCAGTTTTTCCTTGTATTACGAAAAATCTAAGCTTTGAAAAATCAATTGTTTGAGGTTTCCTGTATACGGTAAAACCTTTCAGTTCAAGCTTTAAAGGTCTCATGCGAGGCTATCATCTATCCAGTTCAAGTATTCCGGGTTTCCTGCCACTATCGGCAGAGCTATAATTTCGGGAACTGTATAAGGATGTATTTTCTTTACTTCTCTTATGAGCTGATTAAATTTTTCTGCAGATGTTTTTACAACCAGAAGAGCCTCGGTGTCTTTTTCTATATTTCCCTTCCACCAGTAAATTGACCTTACTTCTTTTACCACGTTAACGCACGCTCCGAGTTTATTTTCGATTATGAAATTTGCTATTTCTTCTCCCTTATCTACGGGAGTAGTTATTAAAACAACATAGTATCCATTCATATAGTTAAATTTTAAACCTATCTTATATCTTTTGATGAGAGTTGCTGTAGGAATGAGCGGAGGAGTAGACAGTAGTGTAACAGCACTCCTTTTAAAGGAGCAGGGATACGAAGTTATAGGGGTTACCCTGAGATTTCACACCGTAGAAGCTTGTGAAGTAGGTGAAACCCATAACGTATGCTGCTCTCCGAAAGATGTTCAAGATGCGGCAAAGGTAGCAAAAAGATTGGGAATTCCCCATATAGTTTTTGGTTGGGAAGAAATTTTTAAGAGTAAGGTAATAGACTACTTCGTAAAGGAGTATTTAAAGGGTAGAACTCCTAACCCTTGTGCTATGTGTAATAGGGAGGTGAAAACAGGTTTCTTTGCAAGGTATTTAAAACAGGTTGCAGAAATAGATAAGCTGGCAACGGGACATTACGCAAGACTCACCAAAGATAAAAAGTACGGTCCAGTAATCAAAAGACCAAAAGACAAACGTAGAGACCAAACCTACTTTTTGTCTTTAGTTAAAAAGGAAGACCTCGGACTTTTAATGTTTCCCTTAGGGAATTTAACGAAAGAAGAAGTGAG
>DQVZ01000304.1 GCA_015661465.1 Aquifex aeolicus | reverse complement strand
GTTAAAAATTTTCCCGCGATTAAGTTCCTTTACATAGATTCTACTTTGGAAGATTATAAAACACTCCCTAGAAAGTATCTTGATATAGATGAAGAGTTTGTAAACGTGGGATTTGATGCAAATGAACTGAAAGCTGTTTTTGAAAAACCCGAAGTTTATAAAGTTAGCGGTGGAGAAGCTACCCTTTTGGAAATAATAACCGAGTGGTATAGAAATTACTTTAAAAAGAATGCGGATATAAGAGATATTCTCGGAGGGTGTGGTGGACTTCCGATTGTATGTAGAGTTTCCTTTTTGAGGAATCACTTTGCAAAAGTAGCAGGTAAAATTGAAAATCTATTGAAAACCCTAAATAATCCCGATGAATTAAATCTTTTACTTACAAAAAGCTTTGGAGATAGATACGCCGTAGTTAAAGAAGAGAAAGGAAGCGTAAAGATAAATGTATACATTATACTTTCCCTTGCGGGAGGAACAGGTAGAGGGTTATACGAACAAGTAAATGTTATTGTGAAAACGGTAGCAAGGAAACTCGGACTTGACTTTAACCAAGTAAGAACAAGATTTTTTGTGGTTCTTCCTGCTCAAACAAAAGATGTTGAACTTCCGAGATACGCAGGAGTAAATACTTACGCAGGTTTAAAGGAGGTAAACGTATTCCAAGAGAAAAAATACAAAACCGAAAATTACGTAAAAGAGTTGTATAAATCTTATGGACTCGGAAATATAGAAGAATTTGTTGAAAAGGAAACACTTGCCGACCATATATGTTTAGTTTCTTCGAAATTCGGAAACGGAGACATCATAGCAAAGGACTTTAACGAATTTATCACAAGATTTGCAAAATTCATTACAGACAGTATATTTGATGGTTTTCAAAATACTTTACTGGCGAGAGAATCAAACCTTGAAAACATACTTTCAAAAGCACCGAAAATATATGACGTAGAAGGGAAAAAGGAAAGAGGAAGACACTATTCACGACTTATGTATTCTTCCCTTTACTTCCCATACGAAGAAACAATTAACTTTATCTCCAATTACGCTATGAAAATAATACTCGAAGATATTAGGCTTGGTTCTTTACCGAGCCGAAAGAGATTTCTTAACAAGGGAAGCTTCAAGGAGGATATAAAAGATGTTGCACGAAAAACACTTGATGCTCTTAACCCAGCAAAAGAGTATATAAGAAGTAAAATTGAAAGTATTTCTACCGAAATAAGCGATATAGATATGATAAATCAGATAATAGAGGATTTAGATTCTATCTATGAAAGTCTTAAAAAGTTAAAAGGGAATCTGGGTCAATTGTCTAAACTTGAAGATGCGATAAAAGAAAAAATCCAGAGCAATTTTAATTCTGACATCAGACTTATTGATAACGTAAAAAAATATATATCAGATTATGGAGGACTTCAGGGATTTGTAAATTTCCTAAACGATATTCTGGAAGAATTTTTAGAGAATTTACTAAAATATTCTAAACACCTGACCACCACGCAACTTGTAAGAACACTGGAAAACGATAGTGAATATAGAAAAGTTGTAAAGAATGTTATAGATAATATAAACTCAATGCAACATAGTTTGCAGGCTTCAGCGAAAGACCTCGAACAGATAAAAGCAAGTGCTGAAGTAGGACTTAAAAAATTAATCAAATTCATTTTTAAGGAAATTGACGAGGAAACCAGAGAAAAAGCAAGAGGGGTTATAACTTCTTTAAAGGGAAAAGTGAACGAATTTGTGGACAATTTAGAAAAGGAAATCGGCATTTTAGAAAGTTTTGTTGTATATCGTTTTCTCAAAACTTTGATAGAAAACTTCAAGAAGAAAGAAGAGGTTGTAAAATCCTTAGAAAGGGAGCTTGAAGCGGAACTTGATAAAACTATAACTTCTGTAAAGGAAGGTTATAAGAAACTATTTTTAAACAGCAAAGAAGAAGGAATTGCCGCTTATAAATTCTACAACGCCTTTATAAGTGCTAAAGGAGATAAAACCCTGGAGGAAAAATATGACGAGCTTATAGAAGACAAACATATATATAACAACATAGCTTCCTTTACTTTTGATTTTAATTCCTTCAGGAAAGAGCTTTCAAATGTGATAAATAGCTTTAAAGAAGACATATCTGAAAAGTTTAAGAAAGATTTCGAAGATGGATTGAGTTTCTTGGATAGTATGCTAAATCCTGCGAATGAAAAGTTTCTTAAAGAAGGAGAAAAAACTTTCCTTGATATACAAAACACCATCAGGAAGTGGATAAGAAACGAGGATTTTTGGGGAGTAATAGATGCATCAAAAGCTGAAAACAGCGAAGCTATATATCAAAAAGATACGAAAACGGTTATTTTGCTAATACCGAAAAAATACGATTACATAGTTGAGACCATAAGGAATACTTTCGGAGATATGACTATTGAAGCCAGAGAAATTTCTGATGAAGAAGCAGAAAGGGATACCATTAAGGTAATGGGTATGCATTATGGATTGCCGTTGTTTGTGTTCAGCGAATTACGTCCTATGAGAGATATGTACATGAAAGAAAAGAAAGATTTAAGACCTAAATATCATATAGCCGAATGGTTTATATACGAGGAGGAGCCTATTGGAGAAAGTTACGGAGCGGGTTCCGAAGACCTTAAGTATCTACTTATCTTGGCTTACGTATTAGGTGCTATAAGAGGAAATCTCGAAGACCCGCAGGATACTATTGAAAGATTCAGCTTTATAACAAATTTAACTTTAAAATGTAAGTATGAACCTCTTGAGGTAGGGGAAGTTTCAAGAACACGTATAAGAACCGATGCAGATATAAAAGATTTATCGCCTCATCACAGGTATCTAATTGTAGATCAGATAAGAAACTCAATAATTGAAAGGTATATATACCTCGTGGACAAATACAAGAACAATAGAAAAGAAAAGAAAATATTGAAAAACTTCCTATCACCGAAGAGCTATGAACTTGAAGAGCGCTATGGTTTAATAATCCCTTTAAAGGAAGGCCTTAAGATGTTGTTAAAACAGAAGCTCGATTACTACAAAGAGAAAAACTTTATACTTGAGTTGGTTGCGATTATAAG
>DQVZ01000002.1 GCA_015661465.1 Aquifex aeolicus | reverse complement strand
TTCTTTATTTTTTTCTGAAATTCTCTAAAGTATCCGGGAGTGGCTTTGGGAAATTTCTTCGGATAAGCCCTTGTCCCCAGGAAATCAGGCATAAATTCATTGAGAACGCCGTATTTTTCAAGAATTACGTTAGCAAGAGCCGCAGTTTGAACCGGGTCAGCTTTTAAAGCTTCTACAGGAGATACCCAGTCTAAAGCGTGGAGGTGATAAAAGTGAACTACGTGGTCATGAACCTGAAGAGAAGCGTACATTATATTTCTTATGTAATTAGCATTTTTAGGAATGGTTATTCCTAGGGCATCTTCAACCGCTCTTAAGGATGCCAATGCGTGTATTGAGGTACAAACTCCTCATATTCTTTGCGTGAATGCCCATACATCTCTGGGGTCTCTGTTTCTCACTATAAGTTCTATACCCCTCCACATAGTTCCGCAGGATACAGCGTCTTTTATATTGCCATTCTCTTCGTCTACCATTATCTCAACTCTTAAATGACCCTCGATTCTTGTGACCGGATCAACAACGACTCTCTTCATCTATCACACCTCCTCACTCTTCCTCTTTGTTCGCAGCTTTTCTAACTTTTGTAGCTATACCGTGGAGTATTGCACCGCCAGCCGCTGCAGCTGCGGCAACAGCACCAACCTTATCGGCTTTACTTTCAATTCCGGGAACCGGGATTCCTCCGATTCTTTCGTAGAATGGTCCGTTATCCCAGAAGTTGTTCTCGGCACATCCGATACATCCGTGTCCCGACTGAATCGGGTAAGAAAGCCCGTTATACCATCTTAGGTTTCCGCAGGAGTTGTAGGTTGTTGGTCCTCTACATCCAACTTTATATAGACACCATCCTTTTTTAGCCCCTTCGTCGTCGAACTGTTCGACAAACTGGCCTGCATTGAAAAAGGACCTTCTGTAACAAGTGTCGTGAATTCTGTTTCCGTAGAACATTTTAGGTCTTCCTTGACTGTCTAAGGGTGGAATCCTGTCAAATAGAACCATATACATAATTACTCCGGTCATTACCTCTGCTATAGGAGGACATCCGGGAACCTTTATAATAGGCTTATCTGTAATTACCTTATCTATAGAAACTGCATTAGTCGGATTTGGTTTTGCAGCTTGCACACATCCCCAAGATGCACAGCTTCCCCAAGCTATTACTGCTTTAGCCCCCTCTGCACTCTCTTTAAGAATTTCTACAAAAGGCCTTCCTCCTATAATACAGTACATTCCGTCTTCGCCCAAGGGAGGATTTCCCTCAACCGCCAATATATAATTACCCTGGTATTCCTTTATTATCTCTTCTCTATGCTTTTCTATAGCTTCTCCTGCTGCCGCAGAAAGCGTATCGTCATACTCTAAAGAAATCATGCTAAGCACTATGTCAGAAGCCAACGGGGTTGCTGAACGTATAAAACTCTCGGAGCAACATGTGCATTCGAGCCCGTGTATCCATATTACGGGAACTCTCGGTTTTGTTTCCATAGCTTTTACTACCTGTGGAACCATAGAAGGAGCAAGTCCCATTAAACCTGTAATGGTAGTAGCGAATTTAACAAAATC
>DQVZ01000152.1 GCA_015661465.1 Aquifex aeolicus | reverse complement strand
GTTCCTACTTTCATTTCTCCGTTCCTAAACATTTCCTCACCTCCTTCTGAAATTAGGATACAATCTCAACTTCTATTTGTCAAGATTTTATAGAGCCTGTAATTGGAAACAGTTCCTTCAATCTTTCCTCAAGTTCTCTTAAAGATTCTGGATATCTGCTTTGCTGCCGTTCTATGGAAATAATGATTTATAAACATTAATAGAAGGATGGCTGCCGAAAGATAATGCCAAAGCCCGTAAGCTTCGGATTCTAAAGTAAGTTCCGGGACTCGAATTTCACCTACTAGGCGGTCGAAAATCATACCCGAAAGCAAAGCCGCTAAGATGAGGGCTATAAGGTAAATCCCAGTTATCTTTTTCCCAAAGACATGGGATAGGACGCTCAGAGTAGCAAGATTGGTTGCCGGTCCGGCTATGAGGAACACTAGAACGCTTCCAGGGCTGAATCCTTTTATTAAAAAGGCGTATCCCAGGGGAATTGAGGCTGTAGCACATACATAAACCGGAAGGCCTATTATCAGCATGGCAAGATAAGTAAAGCCGTAAGCGGAGAGGCTTTCAACAAAATTTTGGGGTAATAGTAAGGCTACCAGAGGAGCTGCCAAAAAACCTATAAAAAGAGGCTTGGCTATTTCGCCAAAGAGTTCCTTTACAGCATATTGCAGACCAAAGGCAGCTTTTTTTCTGAAGGAGTAAGCTTGATTAGTCTCTTCGTTGCAGAAGGTACAAGAAAAACCCAGACTTAAGGGCTTATGTTTAACAAAAATCACCAAAGCTATGGAGGTCAAAAGGGCTCCAAAAAGGGCAGAAATAGGGTAAGCTATGGCGAAAATACTTCCGAGAAGACCATAGGCTAGCAATATGGCATCTATGCTGGTTTGAGGAGTAGCTACTAGGAAAGCAAAGGTAGCCGAAAGGCTGGCTCCCTGTCTGTACAAAGAAACTGCCGTGGGTAATACACCGCAACTGCATAGCGGAAGGGGAATTCCGAAAAGAGCGGCCTTAAACGCACTGCCTAAAGAATGTCTTCCTAAATGACGGATGAGGAAGCTCTGCGGCAAAAAAGCCTTGATAAATCCTGCCAGGATAAGTCCTATGATAAGATAGGGAGCACTTTCAAGGACTATTATCCCCAATAACTCAAGATAGCTCCAAATTATACTCATTTGGCACAAAAAATTTAATTTTATTTTGGGAATTTTCAAGATTTGTAATCATTTATCTTACTCTTTAAAATAGGCTCCAAAAAATTACAACAAATCGTAGAAGTCTCTTATAAATTTCAACTGAGCTTTTTCTAAAGACTTAAGCTTTATATAATCCGAGTTAGGAAGTTTCTCAGGGACATAATTTTTTTCATCACAATACCTTTTGTAGAAAAATCCGTTGTAAGTTCTTGCAAAAACAACTTCTTCCGTTTTTGTTGCAATTACGTTAAAGAGAATCCTACTGTTAGCACTTCTTTCAATACAGAAATATGTCAAATCCATATCTTCCTCTTTTGTTTTATATCTTTTTTCCGTCTGAGAAATATCCTTTACTTCCATTGTAATTACTAAGTCAGAATCTTTGTTTTCTCTTGCTATTTCTATCGGCTCATAGAAATTTTCAACCTTCTTACCTTTTAAGATGAGTCTAATATCCTTCTTGAAAAGCGTTAGCTTTACTTTTACATCTACAGGTGGTTTTTTTAACCTATCTTCAAAAGTCTCTAAGGAAACCCTTTGGAGAGATGCATCAAATTTATCATTTTCTATGAGTATAACCTTCACTGCAAACTCTCTTTTATCCTTATCTAAGATATCGCTTAAAGTAAGTTTCTGAGAACACGCAGTCAAGAAAATTATGAAAAATATCAAAATTTTGAGTAGCATGTTCATTATTTTACTACCAGGAATATAATTTAATTTGATGGGAGAATTATTTGTTGTGGGGGTAAACTTCAAGGTTGCCCCCATTGAAGTTAGAGAGAAACTTGCTTGTTCCAAGGAAGAAATTGTCACAATCCTACCTATTCTTAAGAGGGAAACTCCCCTCGAGGAGGTAATACTTCTTTCAACATGCAATAGAACAGAAATTTACGCTTATAATTTTATAGATAATTCGGAATCACTTATAGATAAGTTTCTGACTTTGAAAAACTTAAATCCCGATATAAAGAAGTATTTCTTTAAAAAGAGAGGTGAGGAAGCGGTTTTTCATATATTCAAGGTTTCTTCTAGTTTAGATTCTATGGTTATCGGAGAACCTCAGATAGTAGCCCAATTTAAAGAAGCCTATCGAATAGCTAAGGAAGTTGACACTGTAGGAAAAATTTTAAACAGGGTATACGAAAAAGCTCTTAGAGCTTCAAAAAGGGTAAGAACGGAAACGGGAATAAGTAAAAGTGCAGTATCGGTAAGTTACGCCGCTGTAGAACTGGCAAAGAAAATCTTCGGAGACCTTAAAAATGCAAAGGTTCTGCTCATCGGTGCAGGAGAAATGGGAGAACTTGCAGCCAATTACCTGAAACGTTTCGGAGCAGAACTTCACATAACAAATAGAACCTATGAAAAAGCTTTAAAATTAGCTCGCGAACTAGGTGGAAATGCCCTCAGGTTTGAAAATCTAAAGGAATATCTTCCATTAATGGATATAGTTATAGTTTCAACAGGAGCTAAGAATTACATTCTTAACAAAAAAGATTTTGAAGAGGCTATTAAGAGAAGAGATTATGAGCCCCAATTTGTAATTGATATATCTGTCCCTAGAAACGTAAATCCGCAAATTTTGGAAGTGGAAGGGGTTTTTCTTTATGATATAGATGACCTGAAACAAGTGGTTGAGGAAAACCTTAAAGAGAGGATGAAAGAAGCCCAAAAAGGTGAAATTATTTTATGGGATGAGGTTAAAAAATTCATGATGTGGTATAACTCTCTGGGAGTTGAACCCTTAATCATCAAGCTGAAGGAAAGTTTCAATAGCCTTCCGGAAGATTGTTATTTTAGAAAAGTAATACACAGAGCTATTAGAGAAACGAAGAAAAACCCGGAAGTGGCGGATATAATCTTAAAAATATTTAGCGAGGAGGTAAAGAATGAAGCCCGAGGAAAAGAACTATCCGATGTCCATAACAGAACTAATGGAACTGGAAGCGGAGTATGCGATAAGAGCTTATATTTTGATAAAAGCGGAGCCAAAGGAGATTCCTTCGATAATGTTAGCCCTTTCAACTTTCGAGGGTGTGAAAACTGCGGATGTAGTTACAGGTCCCTATGATATTATCGTGTTTGTTGAAGTTCCTAATCAAGATGAACTGGGAAGATTGGTGATAAATAAAATCCATTCTTTAGAAGGAGTTAAGGAAGCTATAACATGTGTGGTGGTGAGAATATAACTTATCCTTGCGTTGAAGAGAAAGAGGACAAAATAATTATTGTTTATTCCGATAAGGAAATAGTGGATTATGAAAACGATGACGGAATATTAATTTTTTTTGCTAAGGATTACGATATTGTTAAGATAATTGTTCCGAAAGATAATGAGCACCATATTATCTACCTACAATGATTATTTAGTTATACGCGGAGGGAAACCTCTAGTAGGAGAAGTCTATATTTCCGGTGCCAAGAACGCTTCTCTCCCTATTTTGTTTGCAACAATTCTTACTGAAGAAGATTGCCTTATAACAAATGTTCCGGATTTGCTTGATGTTAGAAACACAATAAAACTTTTAACTCAGCTAGGAGCAAATATAGAGTTTTTGGGAGATAAGGTTTTTGTAAAGCCTTCCATAAAATCCTTTACTACAAATCAAGAAATTATCAGAAGCATGAGGGCCTCAGTTCTAAGTATGGGCCCTCTTCTGGGACGATTCCAGAAAGCGGTGGTTGGACTTCCAGGTGGCTGTTCTATCGGTGCAAGACCCATAGACCAGCATTTGAAGTTTTTCAAAGAAGCAGGAGCTCAAATACGTATAAAGGAAGGCTATATTTTTGCAACAATTAAGAAAAAGAAAGGTGTTAACTTTAAATTCGATTTAATAACTGTAACTGGTACGGAGAATGCGTTGCTTTATCTTTCAAGCGTGCCTGAAGAAAGCATACTTGAAAATATTGCCTTGGAACCAGAAGTAATGGATCTTATAGAAGTTTTGAAAAAAATGGGAGCTAAAATCATAGTTCAGGGAAGGAAGGCTTACATAAAAGGGACGGAAAAGTTACGGGGATTTTTTCATTCTGTCATCCCAGATAGAATAGAAGCGGGAACCTTTATTGTTGCAGGTATATTAACCGACGGAGATATTATCCTAAGAAAAGTAAATAAAACCCATTTGGAAGCCATTGTAAGGAAAATAAAAGAAATAGGAGGAGAAATAGTAGACGAGGATAAAGAAAGCTTCAGAGTTTTCAGGAAGGAAAGCTTAAGACCATGCTACATAGAAACAGAAGTATATCCCGGTTTTCCAACCGATATGCAGGCACAGTTCATGGCTTTACTTTCTTTAGCAAAAGGTAAATCTGTTATTAAAGAAAATATCTTTGAAAATCGTTTCCAACATGCTCAAGAGTTAAACAGGTTAGGCGCTAACATTACCGTAAGAGGGAATAAGGCAATCATAGAAGGGGTAGAGAAGTTATACGGTGCAGAGGTGTACTCCACAGACCTCAGAGCTTCTGCTTCTTTAGTTTTAGCAGGACTAGTAGCAGAAGGTACTACTGTAGTTAGAGATATATATCATCTTGATAGGGGCTACGAACACCTTGAAGAAAAGCTGAAGAAATTGGGAGCAGAAATAGAGAGAAGAACCTCTCCTTAAGCAAGTTTTATTTTCTTCTCCTTTTCTACCTGAGCCTTAGGTATCCTTATTTCTAAAACACCGTCTTTGTATTCCGCTTTAGCCCCTTCCGGGTCTACTTCAATGGGCAGGGGAATAACCCTTTCTATTACTCCGTAGAATCTTTCTGCTTTGTAAACATTTTCCGTTTTTTCTTCTTTTTCCTCTTTTCTTTCGGCCTTTATGGATATGGCGTTTTCCTTGACAGTAATGTCAACATCCTCCTTTTTCACACCGGGGAGGTCTACTTTTACTACAACTTCTTTATCAGTTTCGTAAACTTCTGCAGGAGGAATTAATGTTTCTACTTGAGTTTCCCTTCTCATAGGGAAGAACTCTTCCAGAAGTCTTTCGAAATCTCTCCTGATTCTTTCCAGCTCTTCAAAAGGTCTCCAAACCAGCATTCCTCTTCTTTCCATAGCTCCACCTCCTTTATAAGGTTTCTTATAAGTAAATTTAGTATACTATTATCAACTTGTCAAGGTTTATGAAAGATACTCCGAAATAAAGTTTTTTTAGCTAAACCCTTTGAAATTAACGAAATTTCGGAAAATCTATAGACGTTTTAAATTTTTGAATATGGAAAGTGGTGAGCGGAAGATACCAATCTTAGAAAAAATAACCGATTATCTGATAAGAACACTCACTGTCGTAATACATCTAAAAGTTAGGAGATTAAAAAGATGAAAAAATTAGCAAGCTAATGTGATAAATTTTTCCTTAAAGAGGAACCCTTGAAATAACAAGTCTTTTCCTTTCAACTCCTCAAAATCCTTGCGAGACTCTATTTTTTCAACAATAATTTCTTTTACCATTCCCTTTATTTTGTCTATGTTTATTAAGTCCATAAAATTCTTTTCTATTTTTATACCGTAAGGTTTAAGCTTAAGTAATCTTTCAATACTTGAGCTACCTTTTAAAAAATCATCTAAGAATATTCTGTTTCCTAAATCTTTAATGACCTTAATATCATCACGATGAGGTATTTCTGTAAGTTCTATAAAAATATTTTCATATTTCCTTAATATTTTTTTAACTTCCTTCCCAAACTCTTTTAAAGTTATTGGAGAAAGATTGAAGGTTAGTATAGTGTCAAAATCTTTTACAATTTCAAGTTCTCTTTTGAAAATTTCTATCTCCAATTTTGGATTCGCGACTTGGAAGAATATATGATTTGGGAAACTTCCTCTAAAGAGTACTTCGTATCCCCATATATTCCCTTTCCCATCCACTATTGGTTGAAGTTCTACACGAAAATTCATGACCTATCTTATCTTGATAAGTGTTTCTATAGGAATCTCATCTTTTTTTTGAAGGAAAACATCAAGTTTATTTTTCCCTATACCCTCTTCCCTTGCTCTCTTTTCTATCTCGTAGGGAGTAGGTTTTTCCTTCCTTACCCACTC
>DQVZ01000064.1 GCA_015661465.1 Aquifex aeolicus | reverse complement strand
GAGAGTTTTTTCAGCTCGTCTACAAACTCCTGAGATGGCGGTTCCTTAGAATAGACATCCAGGGCAACACCTCTTATTTTCCCTTTTTCCATATACTTTATTAGAGCTTTTTCGTTTATTATTCCCCCTCTTGCACAGTTTACTATATAAACTCCTTCTTTCATAATTTCAAATTCTTTCTCATCAATCATATTTTTGGTCTCATGGGTAAGAGGTGCGTGAATGGTAAGGACATCTATTTCTTTCAACATATCGTGTAGGTTATCCATAAGTTTTACACCTAGCTTATCCGCCTTTTCCTTAGGTATATAAGGGTCATAGGCCATTACTTTCATACCGAAAGCCTTAGCTCTTATCGCCACCTGTGAACCTATATTTCCGAGTCCTATTATTCCAAGAGTTCTTCCGTATAATTCTTCCCCCATAAACTTCTTCCTATCCCATCTGTAACTCAAAATATTTTCATGGGCTTTATGGCCGTTTCTCATTATGGTAAGCATATGCATCATAGTAAGTTCCGTAGCACCTATGGTGTTTGCTCCGGGAGTATTTACGACGAGAATACCCCTCTTTGTTGCTTCTTCGATATCAATGTTATCAACACCTACTCCGGCTCTTCCGATAACTTTTAACTTTTCTGCCCTTTCTATAAGTTCTTTTGTTACTGGAGTTCTGCTTCGTGTGATAATTCCATCAAAATCCTTTACTTTTTGGAGTAGTTCCTCATAAGATATTTCAGGCTCGTTGTAAACTTCAACTTCAGGGTCTCTTTTAAGCAGTTCTATACCTTCAGGTGCTATCGGGTCAGTGATTAAAACCTTGTACAATCCTTTACCTCCGTGAATGGGGTAAGAAATTAATTATATCTATAAGGGATATACCAATTCAATCAAATTTAATTGAAATGAAGTTTTATCTTGAAGAAAACCTGGAAAAATTGGCACGGTGGCTAAGATTTTTGGGGTATAGTGCTTATACTATAAAGGGTAAAATAGAACTGAAAAAATTTCCTCCCGACGGCGTCTTCATTACTACATCGAGAAAGTGGTATGAAAAATTGAACAAGCTCGGCCTTCAAGCTTTTATTGTCCCGAGACACGATTTTGAACTTCAACTCTGCAGTGTAATAAAACACTTTAGACTCAGAGCTGAACTAACTCTTAACCTATGTGCTTACTGCTCAAGTCCTCTGCTGGGAGTAGATAAAGAAGAAGTGAAGGAAAGAATACCTCCAAGGGTTTACGAGGAAGCCTCGAATTTTACCCTCTGTCCAAATTGTGGAGCTATTTTTTGGAAAGGTTCCCATTTTAACCGTATGAAAAAAAGATTAAAGAAAATTCTAGAGAAGTGCTAGTACTCTATCCATTTCCTCTCGAGTTCTTTTCTCAGTAATAGCTATTAGTGTAGCATTGGAAAGTTCTTTGAAGAATCTCTTAAGAGGAAGTCCTAAAAGGATTTTCTCTTTAATAAGTTTTTCGTAAATAGTCTCTAAGTTTTCGTGCATGAGGGGAAATTCCCATAGATGCTTACCGCTAAATACTTCATTAAAGCCCTTTTCTAAAAGTTTTTTCTTGAAGTAAACAGCTTTGGATAAGCTCTGAACGGCAACTTCCTTAATCCCCTCCTTCCCGAGTAAAACCATGTAAAGCAGGTTTGCAAGAGCTACAAGGTTTTGGTTTGTGCATATATTTGATGTAGCTCTCTCTCTTCTTATATGCTGTTCTCTCGTCTGGAGAACTAAAGTAAAAGCTTTCTTTCCTTCTAAATCTTCTGCCAGCCCTACAAGCCTTCCGGGCATTTTCCTAACATATTCCTTTTTAGTGGCGAAGAAACCTACATAAGGACCTCCGAAGGATAATGGAACTCCCATCTGTTGACCTTCTCCTACAACGATATCTGCACCAAACTCGGAAGGAGGCTTAAGTATGGCCAAGGCTATAGGGTCTGCAACGACTATCAAAGGAACGTCGTATCTTTTTGCAATTTCACCTATTTCTTTTAGTGGCTCTATAAATCCGAAAAAGTTCGGGTATTGAACTGCGATAGCGTGAACTTCATTATTTTTCAAAACTTCTTCCAACCTGTTTAGGTCAACATTTCCTTCTTCCGAAAAAGGAACTATTTCGATTTTATCTTTATATCCTCTGAGGTAGGTCTTTACAACAGCTCTGTAAAGGGGATTAATAGTTTCAGGAAGAACAACTGTATTTCCTTTACCCTTTATCGCCCGTGCCATTAAAACTGCTTCGGCCAATGCAGAAGCACCATCGTACATCGAGGCATTAGCTACATCCATTCCTGTTAGCTCGCATATCAGGGATTGGTACTCAAATATTGCCTGAAGGGTTCCCTGAGAAGCTTCTGCTTGATAAGGAGTATAAGGGGTTAAAAACTCACCTCTGTTCAGTATTTGCCATATTACCGATGGTATTACTCTGTCATAGGCTCCTGCTCCTATAAAGTAAAGGGGTATATCTACTTGTTCGGATACCTTATCGAAGAGCTTCCTTAAATCTTCTTCAGAATGGGGCTCAGGTAGAGAAAATTTCTCGGAAAAAAGTTCAGATGGTATATGGGAGAATAAATCTTTAATTTCTTTAAGGCCTAGTTCCTCAAGAATTTTTTTTGTTTCCTCCTGGGAATGGGGTATGTAGCTCACTTTTCCTCCTCGTATCCTAATTCCCCTTCTAAATCTTCTAGTCTTTCCATTACATCATCTATAACCTCTTCTTCCTTTTTCATTTCGATTTCTTCCTCTTTCTCTTCTTCTACTATTTCTTTTAAGTATTCCGCGTAGTCCTCCGCTGTCATGAGGTCTTCAATTTCCGTAGGATCTTTCATTTCAACTATGGCAATCCACCCCGCATCATAAGGGTCGTCATTTATCAGTCCAGGTTCATCTTTCAAATCTTCATTCACATTGACCACTGTACCTGTAATAGGTGCATATACAGGAGCTACATTTTTTACTGATTCCAGATTTGCCAAAGTATCTCCTGCATCTACTTCTTTATCTACTTCAGGTAAATCTACATAAACTATGTCTCCTAACTGCTTTTGAGCATAATCGGTGATACCAACCTGAGCAATACCGTTCTTTACCAAAACCCATTCGTGTTCCTTTGTGTAGTAACGATCACCCTTAATTAGATAGTTATCGACATAGAAGTCTCCCATAACTCACCTCCGTGAAAAGTTATCCACCGCTTACAGGGGGGATAAGAGCCACTCTATCACCTTTAGATATTTTATAACTATCCTCTACATATTCCTCATTTACAGCAATCCTCACGGAGCTGAGGATTTCTTTAGCTTCGGGATATCGTTCCTTTAATAAATCCCTAAGCTGACCCACGGTTCCTTCAAAAGGAATTTCTTCCGAATTCTTTCCTAATTTTTCCCTTAAAATCGAAAAGTATCTTATTTCTACCATAGTTTTATTTATATATAGAGTATCCCTCAGCGTGGACAAATATTTTTAATAGGGACAATTGTCCACGCTCGGGTTTGGGACTATCACCGAATAAGCCCCGGGCCTTACTCCAGAGGCCCTTATACCGCTCAGAAGAAGAGCCGTTCACATCCGCGTGGAGCTTTTTCCCACAAACCCTACACTCAAACTCTTCCCTCCTCTTCCTGTTTTCCTTATCCACATACCCACAAGATGAACAGCTCTG
>DQVZ01000216.1 GCA_015661465.1 Aquifex aeolicus | reverse complement strand
TCGCTTACAAGCCTGTTATAAAGAAAAAACTTCTCTGTATAATTCTTCCACTTTCTGAGAGCATACCAAGAAAAGGTCAAGTTAAGGATAATTAAAACTAAAGAGGCTATCAGAAATTTTAACATTCCGTATTTATATTTTAAATTTTATGAAAGTTGCTTTTGAGACACTTGGATGCAGAATGAACCAATTTGACACCGACCTACTGAAAACTAAGTTTGCGGATAAGGGTTATGAAATTGTTTCCTTTGAAGATATAGCTGATGTTTACGTAATTAACACGTGTACTGTCACTGTTGGAGGAGACCGTTCCTCAAGACAAGCTATATATCAAGCCAAGAGGAGAAATCCTAATGCTATAGTTGTCGCAACAGGTTGTTACGCTCAAGTTAGTCCGGAGGAACTTGCAAAACTTAAAGAAGTAGACATTGTTGTGGGAAATACTCATAAAGCGGAACTTATCAAGATTCTTGAGGAATTTTTAGAAAAACGCCATAAAAAAGTTGTTGTAGGAGAAATCTTTAGAGAAAAGGAAGTAAGGAGTTTTGATACAGTTTTGTACTTTGAAGGTGTTAGACCTTTCATAAAGGTTCAAGAGGGTTGTAATAAATTTTGCACTTTCTGCGTAATACCTTTCGCGAGGGGAAAAGTAAGGAGTGTAGAAAAGGAAAGGGTAGTTGAACAGGTAAAAATCCTCGCTCAAAGGGGATTCAAGGAGATAGTTCTTACGGGAACCCAGCTTTCTCAATACGGTTGGGATAGAGGATATGACTTATACACTCTGCTCAAGGAGTTGATAAAAATAAAGGGAATAGAGTTAATAAGACTTTCTTCTATGCATATAAAGGAAATGAACAGGAATTTGGTGGAACTGATAGTTTCCGAGGAAAAGATAGCTCCCCATTTTCACCTTTCTCTGCAAAGTGGTTCCAATAGAATTCTCAAGTTAATGGATAGAGGCTATACAAAGGAAGAATACGCAGAAGTTGTAAATTTCATAACAGAGAAAAGACCGCTTACTTCGATAGGAACAGATGTAATTGTAGGATTTCCGACGGAAGATGAGAAAGATTTTGAAGAAACTTACGAATTTCTTAAAGAACTTCCAATAGCTTATATGCATATTTTCCCTTACTCGGATAGACCATTTACAAAGGCAAGTAGAATAAAGCCCAAAGTTCCCGAGAGAGTAAAAAAGGAAAGGGTGAGGATTCTTAAAGAGCTAGACACTCAAAAAAGGGAAATGTTCTTTACTAAAAATAAAGGCAAAAAGTTAAGGGCTATTGTCATAGAGGAGAATAGACTACTTACAGAAAACTACATAGATATAAAAAGGAAAGGGTTCAAGAACGTAGGAGAGTTGGTTGAGATAGTAATTTTTTGTTCCTAAGCTGTATGCCTTTTTTTGACCTCATTTATCCATTCAAAAAATAGAGCTAAGAACACTCCTAAAAATAATCCGGTTACTCCTGCAACTGTTACCATAAGCATTTTCTTCGGCTTTACAGGTATATCGGAGACATAGGGAGGATCTATTACTTCTACATATATAGTCTCC
>DQVZ01000122.1 GCA_015661465.1 Aquifex aeolicus | reverse complement strand
GAGTATCTTCCTTCTTGGTGCTGGGCTTACTTTCGAAGGACTTAAGGAGTTTCTTAGTTTCTCTTTTAAACATTAAGTAATAAAATACAGCCCTAATAATAGTTTCTATAGTCATAAAACTCCATGGTACAAGAGGAGTTCCGATTACCATGAGCAGTAGGTAGGATGGTAGTATCCTGAATAACCAGAATGAGCTTATATTTACAAAAAGGGGAATCGTAGTTTTTCCCATACCTTTTAACGCACCCGAAAATATAGAAGCGTAAGCCATAGCCGGTTGAGAAATTCCCACAATTTGTAAGTAATAAGAAGCCCATTTGACAACTTCTGGGTCTCTGCTGAAGGGGTAAACCAGGTAATGGGGAAAGATAATAAGAATTAAACCAATTAAGGTCATTATGAAAGCTGTGAAATTTGCTGAAATTTTTATCGCGTGAACCATTCCCGTATAGTTTTTGGCCCCAAAATTTTGACCCGCTATTGTTGTACTGGCTATCATCACTCCGAAGCCTATCATAAAGGATAGACTCTCTACTCTTAAACCAATTTGATGTGCTGCAAGAACTTTATCTCCAAAACTTGCAAGAAATCCAACAAATACGTTAAAAGAAAGTGTGGTTACGGACCTCTCAATAGCCGTTGGTGTTCCAAGTCTTACCATTCGTACAAGTATCTGCGGTTCAAGTTTAAACCTCAGGTGGAAAGGTTTTTTATAGAAAAGCAATAAAGCAAGGTATAAAAAAAATGCCAAGGTTTCTGAAATAGCTATTCCCCAACCTGCTCCTTCAACACCGAGTTTTGGCAACCCAAATTTACCGTATATCAAAGTGTAAGCCGTGAAAATATGGGTAATGTTCATCAATATGGCTACCTTCATGGGTGTTTTTGTATCTCCTACACCGTTATAGGCACCATAGAAGGTACTTGTAAGGAATCCTATAGGTATAAACCAAAATATGGGAGTTAGGTATTGGTTTGCAAGCTCCCTTACTGTTTTACTTGCCCCTAACAGCTTCATCAGGAATAAAACCAGATCTTTTCCGTAAAGAAAAAGGGGAATAGAAATAATAAACGAAAGTAGTAACCCGCTTAGCAGCACTGGAGAGGGGTCTTTTTTTGCTCCTATAAATTGAGCAATCAATATGTTTGTTCCTGAATAAGATAAAGCCATAAGGGAATAGATAAACCACAAAAGGGAAAGAGAGAAACCTGTTGCCGCTACCGCCGAAGGTGAAATAGAGGATACTAAAACCATCGAAATCATGTTTTCAACCGTGTAAAGAAGGTTAACTACTATTATCGGTACGGAAAGTTTTACCACTTTCTTGACTACACTTCCGAAAGGTTCATCGGGAGATACGATAACTCTTTTCATGGAAACGAAATAATTTTACCAATTACAATAAATCCGATGGAAAACATAAAAGCTATTCTGTTTGCCCTCCTTTCTGCATTTATATGGGGAAGCGCTCCTGTTTTGTTTAAGTTAGGTTTAAGGGGAGATGTATCCCCGATATCTGGAATTTTTATACACAACCTAACGGCAACTGTTTTTGCCTTTCTTACCTTATTGGCTGTAAAGGAAAATCCCGTAGGTTATCCTGTAAAGGAACTCCTAACGGTAGCCTTAGGTGGATTTGTATCGGGATTTCTCGGACTTCTTGTTTACTACAAGGCTATAAAGGTAGGTTACGTTTCAATTGTTGCACCGATAGCTTCAAGCTCTCCCTTGTTTTCAACTCTCCTCGCTATAATTATCCTAGGTGAAAGCTTTACCCTAACGAAATTTATCGGAACTATTTTAGTAATAATCGGTATAGTACTACTCTCCTATTCCAAATGAGTTTTTATTCCTAAATATTCAAATACCTTTGGATTAGCTCCCTCTATGATTTTCCCTTCCTTCGGTAATATATTTAGAGGAACTCCTCTAAGACCCACCATCTTTGCAGCTTTAAGGTGATATTCCAATTTTTTACACTTTTCAGGATTCAACGTTTTATCATCAAGCTGACCGGTTAGGGCTTCATCCAAAGCCTTAGCTGGGTTTTGGGAACAAACTACATAGTAAACCTTCTTCAAATTTTCTTCTCCCCACGCTTTAAAAGGTATGACAAAAACGTAGAGCTTTAACCTATCGAGGTGCTTTCTTAAAGTTTTCCACTCTTTCCTACAGTGAGGACAATCTGGATTTACAAAAATTATCAATTCCTTATTACCCTTTCCTAAGATTACCGCTTTGTCCAGAGGTAATTCCTTTACTTGTTGCTTTATGAACTCTTCGTATAATGAAGCGAAGGAAAATAGAAATAAGGTGATTAGGAAACCAATTGCCCTGAACATATTTCTTTTATTCTATTCTTTACCTCTTCGATAATCCAGTCCGGAGTTGATGCTCCTGCTGAAATTCCGACTCTTTTGGCGTTGGCAAACCATTCCGGCTTGAGTTCTTCTGCGGTTTCTATATGATAAGTTTTCGGATTTAACTCCTTAGATATGTGATAAAGTCTTCTCGTATTCCCGCTGTTCTTTCCCCCAATTATTATCATTACATCTACCTGCGAGGCGAGTTTCTTCACACTTTCTTGCCTCAATGAGGTAGCGTTGCAAATGGTGTTTATAACCTTTACTTCTTTTACCCAAAGGGCTATCTCTCCTACAACCTCTTTGAAAAACTCTTCGTTTTGGGTAGTCTGGGCTACTATTCCAACTTTTTCATACTTTAAAGCTTCCTTAATGTCATCCAGAGTTTCTATAACTATGCCCTTTCCGTTACAAGCTCTAAGATATCCAAGAGTTCCTATTACCTCAGGGTGATTCTTTTCACCTACTAAAACTATGAAATATCCTTCCTCAGTTAGCTTGCAAACGGCTTCGTGAACAGCCTTGACGTAGGGACAAGTCGCATCTATAACATTAAGGCCTTTTTTCTTCAGTTCTTCCTCTTTTTCTGGAGGAATGCCATGGGAACGAATTATTACTGTATCTCCCTCCCTGAAATCCTCTCCGTTACTGGGATATACTCCGAGATTTTTCAATCTATTTACTTCTTGGGGATTGTGAATTATAGGACCTAAGGTAAATACCCTGCCTTTAGCTTTCTTTAAACTTTCTTCTGCAAGTTTTACAGCTCTCTTTACTCCAAAACAAAAGCCTGCGTGTTCGGCTATGAGTACTTCAACCATGTTTAAAGAATATTAAAACCCTTTTAGAAATGTCAATGAGAAATACCAAATTTAAATTCATAAAAAGAGGGAGGTAAATGATGATAAAGACATTAGTTATTGAAAAAATAGTAGAAAAACTTAACGAAGGTCAATGTGAAAAAATAGGGGTTGAGCTTCCCGACGGTAAGCGGATACCCGATGGAGAAATAACTCATCTTGTAAAGTTCAAAAGGTGGGAAGCTCTAAACTACTTTCTTAAGGACCCTGAGATGGCGTTTGGTGAGGGATATATGAACGGGGATATCTTGGTTGAGGGAGACCTGGAAGAGGTTATAAAGAGGGGAATGATTTTTTTCAAAAAAATAGGCAAAGAAAACAAATTAGTGGGCGTTTTGAAATACATACCTTTATTTAGAACCCTAAGGGATGGAAAGAATGTAAGATATCATTATGACCTTGGAAACGATTTCTACAAGCTTTGGCTTGATAAAAGTATGACATATTCATGTGCTTTTTTTGAAAATCCGGATATGAGTATTGAAGAAGCTCAAAGTTTGAAAAGAAAAATTATTTACGAAAAACTGAGACTCAATAAAAATGATACATTACTGGATATCGGTTGCGGGTGGGGTTCTATAATTCTTGAAAGTGCAGGGCTATACGGTCTTAAAGCTGTAGGTATAACTTTGTCGGATAATCAATATGAATATGTAAAGGAAGAAATAAAGAAAAGGGGGTTGGAAGAAAAAGTAGAAATTTACAAAATGCACTATATAGAGCTTCCAAGCTTAGGGAAAAAGTTTACCAAAGTAGTTTCTGTAGGAATGTTTGAACATGTGGGCAAAGAAAATTACAGAGCTTTTTTTGAAACCGTATACAAGGTTATGGAGAATGGGGGACTTTTCTTGCTACACACTATAGGGAAACTTCATCCTGACAATCAGAGTAGATGGATAAGAAGATACATATTCCCCGGAGGTTATCTACCTTCGATATCCGAATTAGTGGATAGCTTTGAGGGAATTGATTTTACCTTAATCGATATAGACAATTTGAGGATACATTACTATTGGACGTTAAAGAAATGGAAAGAAAGATTTCTAATGAACCTCGACAAGGTAAGAAAGATGTTTGATGAAAGATTTATACGCATGTGGGAGCTCTATCTCACTGCATCGGCAGTATCCTTTTTAATCGGTTCAAACTACGTATTTCAGATTTTACTCTCCAAAGGTGTTAAAAATGATTACCCCATAATCGAAAGAAAATTTTTAGAAATGGAGATTAAAGTGTAAAAAATCCTACCTGAAAACTTCCAAAGATGAGTATCTTTCGCGGAAACTTTTTTAATTCTTTCAACTTATAGCTATTATCTTTTTGAAACCTGGTTTTCACAATTTTTTAATTATGCCTGTAATCTTATCCATTAATCCTTCTTCTTTGTAAACTCCTTCTTCTCCCATGAGCTGCGCTAGTTTCTCTATAAGTTTCCTTTCCTTTCTTGAGGGATTTTTAGGGACTCCTATCCTGATATGAACGATTAAGTTTCCCCTTCCTCCGTCAAAGGGATATCCTTTTCCGGGAACCGTTTTGGTCGACCCGCATTCTGTACCCGGCTGAATAAAAATTTCTTCTTCTTTACCTTCAAGGGTAGGGATTTTTACGGTTCCTCCCAGGACTGCAATGGGATAACTTATGACTTTCTCTACATGTAGGTCTTTACCGACTTTTTTAAAAATAGGATGTTCCTTTAAAACAACCTTAAGGTATAAATCTCCCGGTTTACCTCCGAAGTAGCCGAGATGTCCTTTTCCCGGAACTTTAAGCACATCTCCTTCTTCCGTTCCAGGAGGAACGGTAATCTTTATAGTGTGTCTGATGGAAACTCTACCTCTTCCGTAACAGGTGGGACATGGATTTTTTACTATAAAGCCCTTTCCCTTGCATACGGAACAAGGTCTCGGAAAGTTAAAAATACCGCTTACTCTCTTTCCCTCGCCGTTGCATGCATGACAAACCACAGTTTCGGCTTCACCTCTTACACCCATTCCACCACAATCGGGACAATCCATCCATCTGCTATAGGTTATTTCTTTTTTACAACCGAGTCCAGCTTCCTCTAAGGATAAGGCAAGTTTCATTTTTATGTCCTGTCCTTTTCTGGGTCTTCTTTTCTTTCCCTTTTCTCCTTGAATGATACTTTCTACAAATTCTTGAATGTATTCAAGGAAATCCTTAAATTTACTTACGTCATTTTTGTTTAGAATCGCATCGTATTCTGAGCGTCTTTCTTCATCTATAAGTACGTGATAGGCTTCATTTATTTCTTTAAATTTCTCTTGAGCTTTAGGGTCAGGGTTTATATCCGGATGGTAAATCTTAACGAGTTTCCTGTAAGCTTTTTTTATTTCTTCTTTGGTTGCGTCTTTACTTACTCCTAGGATTTCATAGTAGTCCTTTACTTCCTGTGCCATCAAAAGTATTAGTATTTATCAATTAACTTTATAAGGCTATTAGAAGTCTTTATAAAGATATAAAGAAGAAAAAGAAGGAAGAAAATTACTTAGCGTATTCTACGTGTCTTGTTTCCCTTATAACCACCACCTTTATTTGGCCAGGGAAATCGAGTTCCTCTTCAATCCTCCTTGCTATATCCTTTGAAAGCAGATAAGCTTCTTCATCGGATATTTCCTCAGGATTTACTATTACCCTTACCTCTCTTCCTGCTTGAACCGCGTAAGCATTGGATACTCCTTTGAAGGACTTTACAATTTCTTCAAGTTTTTCAAGCCTTCTTATGTAGGCTTCGAGGGTTTCCCTTCTGGCTCCCGGTCTTGCGGCGGAAAGTGCATCTGCCGCACATACTAAAGCTACTTCAGGGTATCTTACGGGTTCCTC
>DQVZ01000160.1 GCA_015661465.1 Aquifex aeolicus | reverse complement strand
GAACTCAAAAAGAAAAGAGAAGAAATATTACAGAAAAGAGATTATCTGGAATTCAGAGTAAAAGAATTGGAAGAAGTAGGAATATCTTTAGAAGAGTATGAAGAATTGAAGAAGGTAGCCGAGGATATAACTAATCTTGAAAAGATTAAAAGAAATCTTTATGAAATTTACGGTTTATTGATGCATAATGAAGGCTCTGTTTATGAAAATTTAGGAATTATATCCAAAAGTTTGTCCAGAATTGCAAACTTTTCAAATAAATACAAAGAAGCTTTAGAAAAGGTTAATTTGTTAAAAGAGGAAATTTACGATATTTACAATACTCTTCGTCAGGAAGAGCCTAATATTACTGAAGAAGAAATAAATGAAATAAATGAAAAACTTTACATGATTCAAAGACTTGAGGAGAAATATAAAAGGAGTTATCCCGAAATCTTAAAGGAAGTTCAGGAGTTTAAGAAAGAACTTGAAGAAAATTTAAAGTTTGAGTTTTATGAAGATAAACTCGAAAGTGAAGTTAAAGAGTTAAAAGAGAAGTATTTTACATTAGCTAAGAAAATCTCCTTAAAAAGAAAAGAAAAATCTAAAGATTTGGAGGAAAGAATATCTAATATTTTGAAAGAATTAAATCTTGAAAGGGCTCAATTGAAAGTTCACTTGGAAAGGGGAGAACCCACAAGATTTGGTGTGGATAGAGTTAAGTTTATGTTTTCTTCTTACGGGAAGGACTTTAGGCCTCTTAACGAAGTTGTTTCAGGGGGAGAATTATCCAGATTATTCTTAGCTCTATCCATTATACTGCCGGCGAGTGAAACTTATATTTTTGATGAAGTCGATATAGGAATAAGTGGTGAAACCTCACTGAGAGTAGCGAAATTCCTTAAAGAACTTGCCAAAAGAATGCAGGTGATTGTAATTACTCATTCAGCTACTTTGTGTGCAGCAGGTGATTATAACTTCAAAACGGAAAAGAAGTTCATAGATGGTAAGCCTTACATAGAAGTTAAAGAACTATCTCCAAAGGAAAAGCTCGAAGAAGTTGCAAGACTCATGGGATTAAAGAGTCAAAAAACTTTAGAGGGTGCTAGAGAATTATTGGAGTTTTTCCGGAAAGCTGAGGCTGTTTAAAAAAGGTGCCCTATAACCTTTACTTCTCATCGCTTACATATCTTATAGTTTTTTTCCACATTTAAAATGAGTATACTATGAGAATCTTAGCAATCGGAGATATCATCGGAAAACCGGGGAGAAAAGCTTTAAGGGAATTCTTGCCCAAGCTTAAGGAGGAAATAGCTTATGATGTAGTTATAGCTAACGTAGAAAATGCTGCCGGTGGATTTGGATTAACCAGGAAAGTTTACGAGGAGCTTATGGATATGGGTGTAGATATAATGACTTCGGGAAATCACATATGGGATAAAAAGGAAATTTACCAGTTTATAGATGATACTGAAAACCTCCTCAGACCGGCAAACTATCCTGAAGGAGTTCCCGGTAGGGGATACGGAGTCTTTAAGAAAAACGGTATAAAGTTTGCGGTAATAAACCTGATGGGTAGGGTATTTATGGATTATAATCTGGAAAATCCCTTTAAGGTTTTCGACAAAATCTATGAGGAGGTTTCTAGAGAAACAAATTTAGTAATAGTAGACTTCCATGCGGAAGCAACATCCGAAAAATGGGCGTTCGGTATATACGTAGACGGGAGAGCATCCCTAGTTTATGGAACACATACCCATGTGCCAACTGCTGATGAGCTTATACTTAAAAAGGGAACGGGATACGTGTCAGATGTAGGAATGACTGGGGTGTGGTACTCAGCTATTGGTATGAAACCGAAAGAACCTATAGAAAAATTTCTTACAGGTCTTCCGAGGAGATTTGAAGTAGAAGATAAAGGGGAAATCGTTTTAAACGCAATTCTAGTTGACTTGGATGAAACAACGGGTAAGACTAAAAGTATAGAAAGGATAAAGAGGTTTCTATGAAGAAAACTGTTTGGGTTATTTTCTTTTTTATCTCACTTTTATTTGGAGGAATATCTGAAAAATACGAACTTTATAGAAAATTTTTGGAAAATAGAAGTATTGAACTTGCTAAAAAATTAATCGAAGATTATCCTACTGCCCCTTTTAGAAATGAGGTTATTCTTTTTCTCCTTCAAAAGGTTTATAAAACTGATAAAGAAGAAGCTCTACGTTTAATACGAAAACTCGATATAAGTAATATACCCTACAGTCAGGTGAAAAATCTTTTTGAAATTTACAAATACTTAGGCTTGAATCCCAAAACATTAATTATAAATTATCCAGAAATCTTCATAGAACATTTAGATAAATTTAAATTCTCACAAGATGAAAGGGAAAAAATAGCTAAGAGACTTTTTAAAAATAAAAAGTACAAATATGTTTTAAAGCTTTCAAAGGATTGCCATTTAATAGGTGTATCCCTATACAGACTAAAAGAATATGGAAAATCTGAAAAGGTTTTACTACATTGTCAAGAGGATAAAGCGAAACAATTTTTAATATACGCTTATCTGAAACTGAATAAGTATTCTCAAGCTGAAAAGTTTGTAGAAAAAGAGAATAACCCATATCTTTTCTATATTCTGGGCAGAGAACTTTTGGAGAGAGGATTTATAAGTAAAGGTATTGAAGTTTTAGAAAAAAGTACTTATTCGGAATCTAATTTTTATTTGGGTATTGCCTACTTTGCTTTAAAAGACTATAAAAAGGCAAGGGAATATCTTAAAGCGTATTCACCCGAAAATGATACAGACAAAGCTAAGAGGCTTTTCTGGCTCTTTAAAACAGAGTTGAACCTGGGCAACAGGGATATAGCCCTTAGGTACTTAAGAGAAACATCTCGGTACGATAACTTTTACGGAGCAGTTGCTAAACTCTTTTTAGGGTTAAAGGTTTACAAACCTATTACCCTAGTTGATGTACATTCTCCTAACCTCTACTTTGAGTTAAAAAAAATTTATGACCTTGGATTTCTCAACTACATGAGGTATGAAGCTTTTAAAAATAAGGAAAAGATTACAACGGGAGATATACTGCTTTTACAGGATATAGACCCGTACACCTCTATAAGACTTTCCGTCAACAAATACGGTGTTAGTTCGGATATATACAGGTACGTATCCCATCCTACACCATTCGAAGAAATCGTAAATCGGGTTTCAAAAAGATTCAAGGTCCCTAAGGCGTTAATCTACGCAGTTATGCGGCAAGAAAGCCTTTTTGATATTTACGCCGTTTCTGCATCTGGAGCAAAAGGACTTATGCAACTCATGGATTTTACAGCAAAATGGAAAGCTAAACGTTTAGGGATAAAGCTGGATAATATCTTTGAACCTTACACGAATATCCTTTTGGGAACAGCGTACCTGGCATTTCTTTATGATTACTGGAACGGAGATATGGTAAGGGTTATCGCTTCCTACAACGCCGGGCAAAGTGCTGTAAGTCAATGGAAAAGGTATGATGATGACTTTCTATTTATAGAACTTATCCCCTATTCCGAGACAAAGAATTACACAAAAAAAGTATTATATAACTACTACATTTACTCAGAAAAATTAGAAAAGTTGTTCTGATTTTTCTAACTCTTTTACAGGTTTTCTTCCCGCAAAACCTTCACTGAGTTCATGCCAGTACATTATGGTTTCTTCATCTTCCTTCCAGCAAAGCCATATATACCTTCCGTTATATTCCGAAAGAAAGTCCACAAGCAGAGGTTCAATCCCCTTTATAACTCCTCCCAGCTCCTCTATGCGTGCAAGGTGTCTTTTTATCTGAGCTTCTATCTCCTTGATCTTGGTCTTCAGGTACATTTGTTCAAGTTCATCTTCTTGAGAAGATAGCTCTTCGTAAAGATTTCTTAATTCTTCCTTCTTTAGTCTTATGTCTTCAGCAATAGGTTTTATCTTTATCAAAAGCTCTCTTGCCTCTCTGAGGGTAAAAACCTTCATGTCTCAAATATACCTCCTTTTTTGTGAGAAGAATATGAGAAAGAACAATAGAAAGAATTACGGTTCCTTTGGCAAGCTTGTTTGGGAATATTCGTTCCAGGAACCATCGTAAAGCCTTACCTTATCCGTTAAACTTAGGTAGTACTTAATAACATAGTAGGTAGCTCCAGACATCAATCCTTGTCCGCAGTACAGTATAACCTCTTTTCCTTTACCTATTCCTAAACTTTCATAGAAAAGGCTTATATCTTCTTTCGGTTTTAAAAGATAATACCTTTTTCCGTATTTATTTACCCTCTCTTCAAAATCCTGTTTCCAGAACCTGTTTACTGCACCTTTTATGTGACCCAATCTTTTCCAAAATCCGGCTTTTCCTTCATAGAGTTCGGGTGTCCTTGCATCAAGAAATATAACGTTCTTATTCATTAAAGATTTTTTAACATAAGATAAATCTGCTCTAATTTCTTCATTTATCTTGTAAGTCTCATAGCTTTTAGGTTTGACTTTGGGATAATCTTTTGTAGTGGGCAGGTCTTTATCTTTCCAGTGATTAAATCCTCCGTGGAGTACGTATATTTCGGGATGGGATATGTAGTCCAATCCCCAAGCTACGTAAAAGGGAATAAAACTTCCCTCAGCGTCATAGAGGACAACCTTCGTATTTCTGTCTATTCCTAATTTTTCCAGCTTTTCAATAAATATCTCGACGGGAATAAAAAATGCAGGTTTTCCATTATTTGGGAACCTAAACGCTTCAAAGTGTATCCACTGAGCTCCCGGAATATGTTCTTTCCAATAATCCTTTATACTTCTTCTCAAATCGAGTATAACAAGATTCTTTTCCTTTTTCAGCATATTGTTTAGTTCTTCAGGAGATATAAGTCTTATCTCTCCGAAAGATACTGCCGTAAAAAACAGAATAAGTATACTCATCAGAATAGCCATTTTTTCGACCTCCGAATAACTTTTTTAAAAAAATTTAAATTTTTTATCCAATAGAATCAAGTTTAAATTGAAAATAAATTTAAATTAAATTCTACTCTTCCATTAACATTTCATTTTCGATTTCAAAGTAAACGTAATAAGCATTTACAGGATTGACATCAAAAAATACCGGAACTTGAGCGTAAGAGGGATTTAATTTCAACATTTCTTCGTTAATCCTCTCTCTTACACATTCAACGTCACAACCTTCTTCAATCATCTTCCTTATTATTTTTCTAAGGTCAGTAATATACTTTTTAGTCCATATTACAGCTTCCTTTATCCTTGAAGGATTCGTCAAAGCCTCACCATGTCCGGGAAGCAATATTTTGGGTTCCATCTTTAGAATTTCTTCTAAACACGTAATCCAGCTTTTGGAATTTCCAGAACCTAAGAAGGGAAGTCTTCCGTCAAAAACTATATCTCCGCTGAATAGAATTTTCTCTTTCGGAATAAATACTACTAAGTCGCCGTTAGTATGACCCTTACACAGATGTTTTATTTCAAATCTTCTGTATTCTTCTCCTACCTTCAGATATAGGTTTATCTCTCTTGTCAAAGCTATAGTAGGCGGAAGAAGCTGGGTTTTTTCCAGATGTTCCTTTAGTATTTTTTTCCTTGCCAAAAAGAAGTTATAACTTGAGGGATTTGACAGGTATTCAAAAGCATATTCATGGGCTATTATCTCAGCTCCTTCATCCATGAAAGCCTTTATGCCGTAAAAATGGTCCGTGTGGTAATGGGTAATTATTAAAAATCTTATTGGTTTATTCGTAATAGATTTTATTGTCTCTATAAGTTCTTTGCCCAGTTTATAACTACTTAGTGCATCTACTACTACTACACCATCATCTCCCACGTAGAAGTAGGCGTTGGAAATAAAACCTCTATTCCTATAAGATACCTGCTCATATACCCCGAAAACTCCGTATACCCTATCCGTTATTTTTTTAAGAGTCTCCTTAACATGCTTTGGATACTCTTCTGCGAAAGAAAAAACAACAGTCAAAAGGAAAAAAAATAATATACCCATTAAAATCCCCCTTTAACTTCTTTTATTGCTTCCTTTATATCCTTGTCCGCTCGGAGAAACACTTCAACAACTTCAGAAGTAAAGTATTTCCTAAAGCCTTTTATAAGATTTGAAATGTTTATATAACCAACCTCAACATTTCCGTCTCCCCTTTCCAGTATATATATTCTGCAAGGAGCAAGAGTTCCAAACTGGGGAAAGACTCTTAAGATTTTTTCTCCGTAACTTAGGTTGCACACATAAAATACGGTCATTTTAGGTTTTTGGGAGATATCTATTACCTCTAGAACATTCATATTCTTTCCGTCAAGGGCTGTCTTTAAAAGAATCTTAACGTCTTCAAAAGGAATACCTTCAATTTTTTCCACGTAGAGAAGCTTAGTTTGAGCTTCTTGAGCTATTAATGTCAATGGAAACAATAATAAAAGTATTAATCGCTTCATTGCCTTACCTCATCGAGGGTTTTTCTAAGGGTTCTATAAGTATCTATCACGAGTTTTATTTCTTCTTCACTCATCTTTTCACTTTCTTCAGCAAGGAAAACAATTTCCTTCATAGCTGTGAGCTTTACTCCCTCTTTGTCCTCGTAAACAGTTATGCTACAGGGTATAAGATTAATTAAAGACGGAACTTTCGAAAGTAATTTTTCCTTTTCCGGAATATCACATGCGAGAACAATTGAATAATTCATAAAATCTTTTACTCCCCTTGCCTCTAGAGCTTTTGAAAGAGGAAGTATCCTTATAACTTTAAGCCCGTTTGCGTTTAATCTTTCTTGGAGTTCTTTCAGTGTTTCATCAAAATCTTTATTTTGAATTTCAACGGTGTAAAACATTAGCCTGAAAGGATTTCCGAAGTAATACCTTATAAAATAGAAAATGGAAAGGGCTACAACCACACCGATTAAGAAGGCAATTAATGCTTTCACTTACCACCTCCATAACATTCATCGTAGGTGTGATATTCCGCATCTAAAACTTTTACATTTGGTTTAGTCCTTACGTTTATAGTACCTTTCTTCTTTATATAGTTTATAAGAATTTCATACACCGGTACCGGCTTATATCCCGGTTCAACAGCTTCAGGTGGTGGTGGAGGTCCACCGTAAACTGCCACAAGGTATTCTTTTTTAGGTTTTAGTTCCTTTCCACCTATCAATACCTTCTTAATCCTATTGTACTGGGGACCGTTTATTTCAATTTCATACTCTACGTTCCAAATTCTGGACATATCCCCTCCTTGTTGATAGAATGGGTCGGGATTGAAAACGTTGTCTGCTACATCTTCCCAAACCATTTTTAGTTGTTCTCCTGTTCTCTTGAGAACGTAAACGTTAGGATAAGTAATGGCTGTATAAGCATATACATGATCTACCGTAATTTTCTGTCCTGGAAGTATTACTGTTCCCCATCTATATCCCGGAGATGTTACTATGTCAAGGTCACCACCGTAGTAGTCGTTTATTGCTTCTCCTACAAGCCAGTCCCATGTACTGAAGAAAGTATCTCTCTTGTAGAGCATTACTTCGGTAGTACCTATTTCCTTAGAAAGACCCAATTTCTTGTCCAATTCCTTGTAATACTTGTCAATCAGCTTTTGGGCTTCTTCATCTGCAGGTATAAGGTTAGAGGCTATAGGATAGAGTTTGTACCTTATATCCCTGATTTTTCCGTTTCTAACATCGAGGTCTAATCTTCCGAGGAACTTACCATGTGAACCCGCAATTACCACTACGGTATTAGTTCCTGGAACTCTGTAGGCTTTTGGTACTACGTCATGTGTATGTCCAGAAATAATTATATCTATACCACGGACTTTCTTAGCCAACGCTATATCCAGTAATAATCCATCGTGAGAAAGCAATATAACCGCATCAACTTTATGTTTTTCCCTAAGCTCATTGACATATTCCTGTAGGGTATCCTCTCTTATTCCAAAACTCCAACCTTCTACGAATTGCCTCGGGTTAGCTATTGGAGTAAATGGAAATGAATTACCAATAATCCCCAGTTTCGCTCCACCTACTTCCTTTATAGCGTATGGTTTAAATACTAAGCCTCCTTCGAATCCGAATTCATCAACTTCTCTTATGTTCTGAGATATAAACTCACATCCCGCTTCTTCTAGTTCTTTTATTCTTTTTAAAACTGTTTCTTTACCGAAGGTAAACTCCCAGTGTCCTACCATCAAATCGTAGCCGGTAAGCTTCATCCAGTCTACTACCGCTTTACCTTCTGTGAATGTTCCCACAGCTGTGGTTATCCAGGTATCTCCTCCATCGAGGACCAGAACATTGTCCCTTCCCCTTTCTGCGATTATTTGTTTAATAAGCCAAGTAATATGTGCGGCACCGCCCATTTTTCCGAATTTTTGGGCAAGAACGGGAAAGTCTATACAGCTCATAAAGTAAGATTCGAGGGTTGATGGAGATACCTTATACATTCTCAGAAAATCTTTTCCCGTTATTGTTCCCGGAAGTCCTTTGAGATTTTTGGGCGTCACTAAATTAATAGGTTCGGAAAAATAGTGCGGTTTTAAGTGGGCGTGTAAATCCGTTGTAAATAATAAGGTGACATTACCGGTCGAAGGGAAAGAAAGTATATCATCTAGAGTCATCTTAGCTAAAGCTGAAACAGGGTTTGCAGTCAGATACGCACCTGTCACTATCGCAAGCTCTAAAAAATCCCTGCGAGTCAGATTCATCTAAACTCCTCCTAAAAAGAATATAGGGAAGTAGAAAAAAAAGACAAAAGACTTACTTATTAATGGGACTTTCAGGGTCGTGGAGATAAGCTACGATATCTGCAATTTCTTCAGGAGACAGTAAACCATGATATCCAAATCTAAACATAGTTGAACATGGAACTTGAGCCCAGGGGTTGTAGATTCTATCGTAAGTCATCTTAGGATCTATCCCTTTCTTCCCATAACCCCTTAAGGAAGGTCCTATATTACCACAAGCGATTATCCGTGGATCTCCACAGTGACAAGCGTAACAATTTCCCTTTTTGCTTCCCCCCTTTCTCCCGTAAAGGGCCTTATATTCCTTGGGAAGAAGTGCAAGGCTTTCCCCTTTCTTCCAATCACCTACCAATTTGCCATCCGCCGGGTATTTTATGGTTGCTTTCATCTCCTCTATAAACTTGGTAACATCCACTCCCTCCGGTGCTACTTGAACGGGGTTAGAACAAGCTTTCTGCCACTTGTCTTGAGCTCCTAAAGCCTTTAGGAATTCTTTCTCTTTGCTAGACTTTTTAGATGTTTTCTGCGTTGTAGCTTTAGAAAAAGTATTTTTATGCTCTTCCTTAGCGGCTTGAGGAGCAGGCTGGCATGCAATTATTCCTGCACTAATCATCAATGTAGCTAAAAATCCCTTTTTCATAACAAACTCCTCCTTATCTTATTAACCCCGGAACTTCTACCTTTGCACCGTTTGCAGCTTTCTTCATATAGAGTTCCAATGCTATGATTTCCTCCATATAAAATGGAGGTTTCTTTACCCAATTCTCTTTAAAATCAAATTTTCCTTTCTCAGGGTTAAACAGGAAGAAACTCTTGTAACATCCTCTAATTCTATCTTCCATAGTCCAGAGTTTATCTTTTGATATTCTGTATGCAGGCCAATGGGCATATAATTTATCCCTTACGGGTGCTCCAAGTTTTTGGAGTCTTATTCTTTTGCCCGCCAGCACATCGTGGCATATTGCACACGAAAAATCTCTTGCCCCCACTCTCTTGTACCAAAGTTCCTTACCATACTCGTAAAGTCTTTTCTCTTCGGGATGTTTTAGTTCTATGTTTATAGGCATTCCATTACTCAAAGTTGCAACGTATCCCGCCAATGGAACTATGTATTTTCTTCCTTTTTTGCCTTTAGCATTCACTCCTACGTATTTTTCAAGACAAGCTTTAACTCTCAAGTCCACATCTGCTACTTTTCCGATATCTGTGTAGTATCTTGGCATTTTCGCATAAGCTCCTACGAGATTTGCTCCATCTTGACCGTGACAAGATGCACAAGTTTTTCCGGTAGTACCCTTGAGGTTATGGTAGTAATCTCTACCTTCTTCGACTATAACATCCGCCGGAGATACTCCCATTTCCTTAAGAATTTTGAGCTGCTCAGGGGTGGGAGCTTCGGCATTTACGAGAAACAAAGCCCCACCGAGGAGTGAGGCAAAGATACCTTTTTTCATGACTTAACCCTCCACTGAAATGTTAACTGCTTTCTCCCATTTTCCACCCTTGTTATCTTCATAAACAATTTTTAAAGTGCCAGATTCCATTGCTTTCATCTTAACGGCAAAGTAAGGATTTTTACTTATACCAGGAGAAGAATTTATTTTTGTAACGAGATTATTATTTAGATAAATCTTTACATGAGTAATGTAATGAGCAGGTATTTTCTTACCCGTTTTAGGATCCTTTCTAAGTCCGGTTTCCATGGGATGAATAATAACTAGCTGGACTTTAAACCCTTGTCCTTTTTTTACCTTTTTGGGAACTCTTACTATAGCTCTTCCTATAGAAGCCATACCTTACCTCCTGTTTTTATTAACCACAACCACCTACTGTAACCTTAACTTCTTTGTAAGCCATTACGTAAGAACCATCTTTTAGTTTGAGAATAGCCCTCACGGGAGAGGTAGCTCCCATTTTTATTCTAGTTGCAAAAAACACTTCACCGTTTAAAGGAGTAAACTCAACATGTGCTACATAGGGATTAGGATTTTTATCAACGAAAATATATAGAGCTTCTACTTTTTCAATAGGTATAGATGCGCTTACTTGAATTGGTACATTAGCTCCGGACTCCGCTATAGATGGAGCTTTTACCTTTATTTCGTTAGACTCCTTTATTGCGGAAAGGTCTACACCTAAGTGTTTCTTAAGAGCTTCCTCAAGGGAAATTTTTGCATAGGCAGGACTGAAAATTGCTCCCGTACTTAATATTAAACTAGCCGCTACAACTCCCGTTAGTTTTAAAAGTTCTCTCCTTGTTTTCATGCTAACACCTCCTTAAGTTAGATTTATTACATGATCTTTTTAACAAAGATAAAAACGTTTCACTATCAACACTTCCAAAAAATTTATATAAAACTTTTTCGTTTAAAGGATTATAAACGATAAAAGTCGGTACACCAAAGATATTAAACCCTGGTATTGGATTATCTTTTATATCCTCTATATCTATGCTCACAATAATAAAATTTTTATTTAAAAACTTTTCAACATATTCATCTCCGAAAACAAACTCTTCTACCTGATGACAATAGGGACAATGCTCACTATAAACGTAAACAAGTATAAGCTTGCTTTCTTTTTTTGCAAGTTTTTTAGCTTTATCAAGGTCTTTAAACCAATCATAAGCCCACAGAAAAGTAAAACATAAAAAGAATAAGAAAAAACTTTTGAACTTCAACATTTCAATCAAAGAATATAAATCATTTGAAAATTATAAGTTATAAGAAATTCTTATAGTTTTCTTTTATTTATTAATTTAAAAAGTTCTATATATTTATTTTTCATAATATTGGCATAATATTAAGGAAATAACTATTAAATTAAACAGCCTCT
>DQVZ01000077.1 GCA_015661465.1 Aquifex aeolicus | reverse complement strand
TCCGGAGCAATATCGGAAGAGGAAATAAATCAACTGTACCAAAAGAAATTTAAAAACCAAAAGTACGTAATACTCTACGATGAATTATTTCCCATAGATACGAATAACATATATCCACCTAATAAGGTTCTTATATCCCGCGATGCTGTACCTCAGGAAATAGTTAATAAAGCCCTTGGAGTAAGCACTTCAGAAAATCGAGAAGAAATTATTGATTCTCTTCAGGAAACTCAAAAATCTGCAAAGGAACCTTCTCAAATATCCAAAGAAACGGAAAAAGGGAATAATCCTTTAGTACTCATTGTAAGTTTTGATAAAAAACTTACGGATAGTTTAGAAAACGCTTTAAGCAGTAAATACAGAGTTCAGGTTGTTAAAAATGTGAAAGCTGCAAAAGAGAAAGGTGCTGAGGCTGATATCATAGTCTACGATGCTATATCGGGTTCCATAGCGGAAAAGAATTTAGTAGAACTATCGGAAATACCGGAAATAAGAGAAAAAGTCTTTCTTATACTCCTTGATGAATTATTCCCCATAGATATTGAAAGGATAAATCTCCCTTTCAAGGCCGTTATAAACAGAGATGCTCCGATAGACCTTATAGGTGACGAAATAGACAGACTTGCCCAGCAGAAAGTTAAAGAGACACACCAGACAAAAGAAACTATATCAGAAACACCTTCAAAATCTGAGGAAGAATCCATAATTGAGGAGGCTCTGTCTCCGTCAGAAGAATTTGTATTAGAATCTACTAAAGAGGAGAAAAAGGATGTATCTTCCGAACGACTTGCTTCTACTCCGAGGGAAGATATAAAACCTATTGTAGAAAGCATTTCCGAAAAGCTTACAGATGAAAAGTTTGTAAAAATGATTGTTGCAGAAGCTATTTCAAAAGAACTACAGGGACTAAGGGAGGAAATACGAATGGAAGCGAAGGATTATATAAAAGATGTTATCGAGTCCGTAATCCGGGAAGAGATAGAAAGGTTCTTATTGGAACTAAAGATTGCCGATATAATAAGAGAGGAAACGAGAAAAACTGTAGAAAGAAAAATTTCGGAACTTCTCAAATAATTTAAATTCTTTATGAAAGTAGTTCATAAATCCGTTCTTCTTAAGGAAAGCGTCGAAATTCTTACATCAAACGAAGGGAAAATTTACGTTGACTGTACTCTCGGTGGAGGAGGACATGCCAAGGAAATATTAAAAAGAAGACAAGATATATACCTCATAGGAATAGATAAAGACGATGAAGCTATAGAAATAGCTAAAGAGAACTTAAAGGGTTTCGAAGGCAGGATAAGCATCTACAAAGCGGATTTTAGAAATCTTGACCTGGTTCTTCAAGAAGAAGGAATAGAGAAAGTTGACGGTTTTTTATTTGACTTAGGAGTCTCAATATTCCAGATAAAGGGGGAAAGAGGTTTCTCATTTCAGATAAACGCACCTCTCGATATGCGTATGGATCCCGAGCAAACTCTTACCGCTTATAAAGTAGTGAATAACTACCCAGAAAGGGAGCTAATTAGAATTCTCAAGGAATTCGGAGAGGAAAAATTTGCCGTCAAGATAGCCAAAGCGATAGTTCAGAGGAGAAAAAAGAAACCTATAGAAACCACAGGGGAACTTGTAGATATAATTCTTTCAGTGGTTCCCGAGTATTATAAACACGGTAGAATACATCCGGCTACCAGGACTTTTCAAGCAATAAGGATTGAGGTAAACAGGGAATTAGAGTCTTTAAAAGAGTCTCTTGAAAAAACTAAGGAATTTCTAGCCCCTAAAGGCAGGCTCGTTGTAATAAGTTTTCACTCTTTGGAAGATAGAATAGTTAAAAGCTTTATGAAGGAGAAAGAGAATCAAGGTATCCTTAGAATTCTTACCAAGAAACCTATAACTCCGTCTCCAGAGGAATTAAGAGAAAATCCAGCTTCCAGAAGTGCTAAATTAAGGGCTGCAGAAAGACTATAAAATTTTCATTAAATCCCTTGGTAGATTTAATATAAAATCGGGTTTCACAGAATTCAGTTTTACATAACCCCACATTGCAAGAGCGGTTTTTACTCCAGCTTCTCTGCCTGCAACTATATCCGCTTCGGTATCACCGACTATAAGAGAAGAACTCGGTTCTATCCCCATTATCTCCAGCGTTTTCAGTATAGGCACGGGAGAGGGTTTTTTTTCAGAAAAAGTATCCCCTCCAGCGATAAAATCAAAGTAGCTCATCAAACCAATTCTCTTAAGAATTTCCCGTGATAGTTCCTCAAGTTTATTTGAAACAACAGCCAATTTGTAGCCTTTATTTTTCAAATCACTTAGAATTTCGGGAATACCCTCATACGGTCTGGTATAAACCACGGGGTTTTCGAGATAGAATTTACGGAAAATTCCTACGTATTCTTCTTTAAACTTATCTCCTAAAGTCCTTTCAAGAAGAGCTTTAACACCTCCGCCTATGTAGTCGCGAATATTCTGTGGGAAATACTCTTCAAGGCCTATCTCTTTTAAAGTTTTTCTGAGAACAAGCCCTATATCTTCAGCTGAATCTACAAGAGTTCCATCAAGGTCGAATAAAATAGCTTCTATACGCATTTCTTCATATAATCCTGCAACTTTATTTCCTTAAATTTTTCATTCTTAACGTAGTTAATGACGCATGCAAACTCCTTTGGCGGTAAATATCCGGGTATCTGCAGAATGATATTTCCCCTCTTATCGTAAAAAATTAAATTAGGGAAAGAGGTCGCATTTAATTTTCTCGCCAAGTCCTTTTCTGGAAGCTCAACGAGTTTTCCGCCTATATTTGTTCTAACCAGAGTGTAGCTCTCGTAAAGCAATGTATATAAATCAATTCCTTCTAGTGCTTTCTTTAGGCTTTCTTCCGTTTTTAAATCTTTTTTTAACTGAGCACAGTATATACAGCTTTTGCTTTCAACTATTAAAAGTGCATATTTCTGTGTGGGAATTATAGATTTAGAAGTTTCCTTTACGGTTTCATTCTTATTTCCCGAAGAGCATGCAGACAGCAGGGCAAAAATCACTATGTAGAATAAGTACCTAAACTTTGCCATCATAAGCATAAAATATAATTCTAATTATGGAAAAAGTCGGTGCTCTTGTTGTTGATTTAGAAGGAACTACTCACGAAATAACTGAAAAACTCAACGAGGTTCTTGAGGGCATATACGATGAAGGGAACGAAGTCATTGATGTAAAGGTAACTTATGCGAAGGAACACGGTATAGACGGTTTTGTCATAGTATACACCATAATCTATAAAGGCAGGGAGGTTACGGAAGAATAAAGTTATCGAAATAGATTTTATTGAAATAGATTTATAGAATATGTTCACACCTGAAAAAGAGAGGGAGCTTTACGAAAAAACCCTAAAGCTTTTGGAAAATTTAGAAAAGGTAAAAAGGGCAACTCATGAAGAAGCTAAAAATTTCGTAGAAGAACTGAGAGAAGTTATAAGATTCCACGACTATAAATATTACATTCAATCAAATCCGGTTATATCCGACTACGATTACGATAGGCTTTTTAGAGCTTTAAAAGAGCTTGAGAAAAGATACCCGGATTTAATTACTCCCGATTCTCCCACACAGCGAGTAGCCAGTGAAATAACGGGAGAATTTCCCACAGTAAAGCACTATACCCCTATGCTATCTTTGGACAACGCATACTCGGAGGAAGAACTCAGAGAATTCGATAAAAGAGTAAGACAACTCACAGACTCAGAAACAATTGAGTACACTGTGGAACCCAAATTGGACGGTGCGGGAATAGCCCTTGTTTATGAGAATGATTTATTCATAAGAGGTGCGACTAGAGGAGACGGTGAGGTAGGAGAAGACATTACCAATAATCTTAAGACTATAAAAACTATACCGCTCAAGGCTGAGTTCTCTAAATACGGAATCAGATTGGCAGAGATAAGGGGAGAGGTAGTTATAAGTAAAGAAGAGTTCAATAAACTTAATCAGGAGAGGGTAGAAGAAGGGCTTTCCCCTTTTGCAAATCCGAGGAACGCTGCAGCAGGGTCAATAAGACAAAAAGACCCAAAGGAAGTAGCCAAAAGAAAACTGGAGGCTATAGTCTATCAGCTCTCTTACGTAGAACCTGAAAAAAGCAATCCAGAAACCCACTACGAATCTTTGAAGATTCTTGACTCACTGGGATTTAAAACGCTTTTGGAAGATACAAAGGTTTGTAAAGGTATAGAAGAAGTAATAGAATATTGCAAAGAGTGGGAAGAGAAAAGAGATAAATACCCCTACGAAATAGATGGAATGGTTATCAAGGTAAACAATAGGAAATTATATGAAAAACTCGGATACACATCCCATCATCCGAGGTGGGCTATCGCGTACAAGTTTAAGCCGAGGAGAGCCGTAACTAAATTAGTCGATGTCGTATTCCAGGTAGGCCGGACGGGAATAATAACTCCTGTGGGAAAGCTGGAGCCGGTTCAGCTGGGAGGGGTTACAGTTTCCTCTGTTTCATTATTCAACGAAGATTTTATAAGGGAAAGAGATATAAGACTGGGAGATTATGTAGTAGTAGAAAGGGCAGGGGATGTTATACCATACATAGCGGAGGTTCTCAAGGAAAAAAGAAGAGGTAATGAAAAGCCGATAGAGTTTCCTGAAGTTTGTCCTTCTTGTGGTTCTAAACTTGTTAAACTTCCCGGGGAGGTTGCCCTTAGGTGTATCAATATTGCCTGTCCAGCCCAATCGGTTCTAAGGATAAAACACTGGGCAAGCAGAGAAGCTATGGATATAAGGGGTCTGGGAGATGCTACGGTTAAGCTATTTTTCAATAAGGGATTGGT
>DQVZ01000125.1 GCA_015661465.1 Aquifex aeolicus | reverse complement strand
GTTCCCGAATATGCGTCAATTCCATTGACTTTCAGAGGAATATCTTCCTCTTTTGCGGTGGTAACGGGCCATGAGATGGTCGGAAAAAGCAAGTATGTGAACTGGAAAGCCTTTAAAGATATAGACACTCTGGTAGTATTGATGGGTGTAAGAAATAGACAGAGAATAGCAAGGGAACTAATCAAAGGTGGCAGAAATCCCTACGAACCTGTAGCTTTTATAGAGAAGGGAACAACTGAAGAACAGAAAGTAATCCTATCCACACTTTACGAAGTGGCAGAAAACCCTCCAGAAGTCCATTCTCCCGCAGTAATGGTTGTAGGTAGAGTAGTAGAACTTCACAACCTTTTGAAGAATTTTAATGAAACATTAAAAGGGGTAGGATTTAATGGAGTTATTAAAAATAATCCAGGAGGACATTCCCTTAACGGAAAGACCTTTTAAGTATATAGCGGATAGATTAAATATTTCTGAAAGTGATGTAATAAGGGAGTTAAAGAAGTTAAAAGAGAAGAAAATCGTTCGTCAGATTTCCCCCATATACGATACAAGAAAGGCTGGGTATGAGAGCTCTCTTGTAGCATTTAAAGTTCCTCCGGAAAGGATTGAAGAAGTTGCCAATTTTGTAAGCTCTTGTCCGGGGGTAAGTCATAACTATGAAAGGGAAGATGAATTCAACCTTTGGTTTACATTAGCCGTCCCGCCTGATGCACATCTGGGGTTGGAAGAACTTGTAAAAGCGATGGCTGAAAGAAACGATGTAAAAGAGTATGTAATCCTTAAAACGGTTAAAACGTTCAAAATCGGTGTAAGGTTTAACTTTGACTCTCTATTTGACAGAGAGGATAACGTTCCAGAACCTAAATCCGAGATAAAAGAAGCTATACATCTTACTGATTTTGAAAAGGCATTAATAAGGGAAACCCAAGAAGATTTACCTCTCGTTGAAAAACCCTTTAGGGTAATTTCGGAAAAACTCTGTATATCTGAAAAGGAGGTTCTTGAAGGTTTGAAAAATTTAAAGAAAAAAGGGGTTTTAAGAAGGTTTTCCTCTATTCTTTTCCACAGAAAAGTAGGATTTAAGGCAAATGGCATGGGCGTCTGGAGAATAGATAAAGAGAAAATTGATGAAATAGGTAAATTCTTTGCTGGATATAAAGCCGTTTCCCACTGTTATGAAAGAACAACAAATGAGTTTTGGCCTTATAACCTGTTTACGATGATTCACGGAAGGAGAAAAGAGGAGGTCCACGAATTTTGTAAGAGAAATGCCGAAAGACTAGGTATTAAGAATTACAAAGTTCTCTTTTCAATAAGGGAATTTAAAAAGAAAAGGGTAAAACTATTCTCACAGGATTTTTATTATTGGGAAGAGAAACTACTGAAGTCCTCTTTCCCTTCTCTTTAATTCACGTTCGTGTTCGTGAATCTTTATTACAACTTTCCACATTCCGAAGGGAATAAATATGTAAACAGTTGTTGCTATTCCTATTAACCATTTCCAGAAGGGGTCAAATATTCCGTTGGTTATAAGAATATACGCACAGTAAAGTATTCCGAATAGAAATCCTATTGCCAGTTGTTTATAAAAAGGATTTTTATTCATTTTGAAAATGGTGTAAGAAAAAGCATAGGAACCGGCAAAAAGTATGTAAAAAAAGCCTGCGGCAAGCACCCAGATTATTTCGTAAGGGTCCCTAATCATGCCGGTTTTACCTCCATAGCTTCTGCTTTCTTCTTACCTATTGTAAGCATGTCGTATACCAGTACGAAGTAGAAGATGAGGAATAGTATTCCGAAACCTAATCTCCAGTACATAGGTATTCTTACCCAAGGATGCATTTGGCTCATGATGTAATCCTGCCAGGTTGCACCACCTATGGCCCTTTCGAAGAATGTTTGAGCAAAACCGGCTACAAGAAGGGCTCCTACCATTCCTACCATTGAGACAATCATTCCAACGTAGGCAATTTTCCAGGTCTTACTATCCAAGATAGGTCCTTGAGGAGCTCTTATGTGTTGAAGGGCTATGTACATTAGAACTAAGTTTGCAGCTACATACGCTCCGAAGAATGCCAGGTGTCCGTGGGATGCTGCCATTTGAGTTCCATGAGAATAGAGATTTATCTGAGGTAGGGTATGCATAAATCCCCAAACTCCTGCACCGAAGAAGTTTCCAAATGCTTGCAAGAATATGAAGAATAGTGCAGGTCTATTAACACTTTGTAGTTTATGAACACCCGCGTCGTATACTGCGTGAACAATCATAGCAACCAGGGGTATAGGTTCTAGGGATGAGAAAAATCCACCTATCCCTAGCCAGTATTCAGGAGTTCCAATCCAGTAGTAATGGTGTCCCAGTCCTAAAATACCCGTTCCGAAAACCAGGAGAACTTCGAGGTATAACCATCCTTCTATAATCCTTCTGGGGGTTCCGAGTACGTGCATTAAAGCCCATCCCATTAATACTCCTACGAGAACTTCCCATGTAGCTTCAACCCATAGGTGAACTACCCACCACCACCAAAATTGGTCATAAGTGATGTTAGGAGTAAAGAACATTCCCGCCACATACAAACTGGCAAGAGCAATTAAGTCTATGAGGAGAACTCCCAAAAGACCCGTAACCTTTTTAGCCTTAAAGACCGTTGCAAGCACATTGTAGTAGATGATACCCATTACAGCAACTATACCTATGTCCGCCCACCTCGGAGCTTCTATGTATTCCCTTCCTTCATTGATAAACCACATGGTGAAGAAATTACCCTTACCCATTTGAACGAATATGTAGACTAGTACTACTACTGCTACTGCTCCTGTAAGTAGGTAAAAGGCTATTCTCCCGAGTTTTGCACCGACTACATCTCGTCCTGTTTCATCGGGAAGTAGCCAGTAGATACCCCCTATAAAGCCCATCAACAACCATACAATCATTGCGTTGATGTGGAGCATTCTGGTTATATTGAAGGGCATTACCGTATAGAGAAAGTCCGGGTTGACGTACTGATAAGCTGCTATTAGTCCGAAAAGGAGTTGGACTCCGAATAAGGCTATAGCGACGGTCCAATACATGAGAGCAATCTTCCTACTTTCCGGAAGGTTCGAAATATCTCCCCAAAATCTAGTTAAAATCTTCTCCATTGCCTACACCTCCTTTATTAGAACTTGACTAACTTTGACTCTCCAAAGTGGTCGGGAAAACCGTTTGTGTTAATAGCAGCCATCCATTTTAGATAAGCAACTACAGCTTTTGCTTCTTCCTCATCTATATTCAAGTTGGGCATTCTCCTTGTCCAGGTTGCATACTTGTCAGGATACATAAGAAACTTAACCATGGCTTCTTCCTTTGTTTTTGATTGTGTGGCAGCAATCATAACCTTTTCCCACTTAGGGTCAAGCCAAGCTTTCGTAAGGTCGGGAGCATAATAAGCTCCATTTCCGAGGAGAGTATGACAGTTCATACAAGCTCTACTTTGAATTACAAGCTTTCCTTTAACTATTAACTCCATAGCTTCCTCTTCAGAGTACTCCTTTCCGAAGAGAAGTTCTTTCTCCGGTCCTATGACGGGTTTAAAATAACCCTTTTCTGGGTCGTATTTGTAATCAATTTTGTAGTTGATTACCGTGGGCGGAGGTACCCTATCGCTACCTATCTTTGTCTTCGCCAAGGTATCGAAAGTGAGAACGATAAGGGTTATGAACATGATAGATGAGCCGATTATGGCATACCTTTTCCAAAACTCGGGGTCGAGCCAATTACGTCCCCTTGTCCAAACCGCCCCTAACACAAGGGTTAAGAATAGGGTTGCAACGATGACTTCTAACCAACCAACTTTCATCTTACACCCCTCCTATCTATGAAAGTAAACGCTTATTTACACAATGTCAAGTTTTTAATCTAAAAATCATAAATATCTCTAGTAAAAGAAAGAAAAAGTTTAAACCCATTTGGGTACCCTTCCTTGGTACTTGATATCTTCAGCTTTGACCTTATCGTCGTTGAGAATTTCTGGAACTCTGTCGGCGTTTTTATCAAGATACTCTTTAGCCTTAGCCCACTCGTCGCTGTAGGAGAATACAAGCTCTGCAGAAAGAACCTTAGGAAGGCTTTGAATAGCTTTCATTTTAAAGACTTCTTCCTTTACATCTTCTGCCTCAATCACCACAACTATCTTTCCACTTTCATCGTAAAAGTAAACGTCGCACATCCCAGAATCTTCAAGGGATTGGAGAACCTCATTAAGGTCCTCAGATTTACATCTTACGACAACGCTCGAGATATTCATCACTGTACCTCCATTACTTTTAAAATTCCGTCAATACATCCCACAAGCAACCTTTTATCGTCTATAAATTCCAGAACATTTACAAAACAACCTACATCGAGAACTTTTTTTATCCCTTTTCCGGGAGCGATTACTGTTAAATGGCCTTCTTCATCCGAGGTAAAGACTGCGTATTTTTCATTAGGAGACATAGCTACCACAAACACCATAAACTCTGACTCGTAAATTTTTTCTGGGAAAAGAATAAATTCAAGTTCTCTATTTATAAACTGAGTTTTTACATTTTTTAGCAAAGATGGAGCATCCAGTTTTTCTTTCCATTCTTCCTTATTTGTGATTTTATTTTTAAGGTTGAATATTACCGATTTTTTATCTCTCCCACCAACTATTACTCTATTTTTTGCAAAGCTTAATTTAAAGATTTTATCCTTATTTCCTTCCGTACCCACTCCTATTACTTTTCCACTCTTAGGGTCTATGAAAAATACTTTTCCCGATTCATCTCCCCAAGCTATTAAGCTTCTGTTTTTGTTCATATCAAAATCGGAAAAAACAAACCTGAAAACCAAATATTTGTAGACGGTTTTCTTATCCTTTATGTTATAGAGCCATATTTCATTTGCTACAGTTCCGAGAACGATATTGTCTTCGTCCAAAAACATGCCTTTACTTACGTTTGTGAGCTTAAGGATGGGTTTTAGAGCTCCGTTTTCAAAGAGGAATACAGTTCTTTTCCCTAAGTCCGATTCAACTACCATTAAAACCCTCTTTTCAGAAGGAGATAAGTCTACGCTGAAAACCTTTGCCTTTTGTTTTTCTCCCATAAAATCCGTAAAATCCGGTAAGGATATTTCCTTTTCCACTGAGAGGCTTTCCTTATTTAAGATAAAAACCTTCCCTTTTTCCGTTGAGACTGCTAATTTATTTTTGCCTACGGCTATATCAGTTATAGCACCCTTTAAATTAACCTCTAAGGCCAAGGAGATAGTATAAAGGAAAAAAAGGAAGAGAAAGATATTCATCATTTCTTCACACCTACACCCTCGTATATTACCTCGTGTAATCTGGACTTTTCCTTAGCTTGTGGAGTTCTAAATTCTGGCTTGAACAGGTTCCTTACAACCGGTTTGACGTTTGCTTGGGGTCTGTGGCAGAGCAAACAATTCCACCTAGCCTTATCAACATCCGTGAGCCTTGGAGCTTTACCTTTCGGTAAATAGTAGAAATCTATAAAGTGGGAGGGAGGTAGTGGTATAGCACCCACTTGTTTAGCAACATCAGGCATGTGACAGCTCAAACAAACATTGTTTTTGAGAGTTATAGGAAACATACCCTCTATGCTATGAGGAATTTGGGGTGGAGCGTTTTCGTAAGCTCTTTTAAACCTTTTAGATTGCCCAGGAGGAGCTTTAGGATATTCTAGTTCAGGAAGGTTTACGATTTCTTTTTCTAATGGAGCTTTTCTAATTCCTAATTCTTCTGGAGCTATAACCTCTTTAGCTACAATAAAAGATGTCAAAGATGAACAACCTAAGAAAACCAAAAGAACTTTTTTAAGTTTCATTTTTATCACCTCCCGATTTTTTAAACCTCAAAGTGTAAAAAAGCGCATTTTCAGGACAAACATCTACACACCTTCCGCAGTTTGTACACTCACCCGATAGAACGGGCTTGTTTTCTTTACCTATCATCCATAAGACTTGTACTTCCGGACACACACGTTTACATTCCATACACTCGATGCATTTGTTTAGGTTGTATCCTACCCTCAGTAGCGATGCAGGTTTGCTTATAAGGGAATAAAAGGCCCCAAGAGGACATAAATGACCGCACCAGCCGTTTTTTACTACAAAAAGGTCAAAAAGGAATATAGCTAAAATTAACGTCCATCCCAGTCCGATTCCGAATATAATTCCCCTGTGGGTCGCAGATACCGGGCTGATAAATTCAAAGGCAGGTACTCCCAGAATAGGTGAAAGTATCAACCCCAAAACTAGGACCCAGTATCGCGTACTGCGGGGAATGTTAATCCTTTTTTCTTCTTTGTGGAGTCCGGTTTTTACCCTTATCCAGCTTGCCACATCTGTAAAAATATTCACGGGACACACCCAACTGCAGAATGCCCTGCCGACTATAAGTCCATAGAAAGCAAGTATCAATAAAGCTCCGATTATTACATCTACTCCTACTATCGCACCTGAGAAAAACATCTGAAGAACTGCGTACGGGTCTGATAACGGAATAACTTCTAAAAACTTGGAAGTGCTCAAATTCCCTTGAAGAATTTTCCAACCTAGATAGTTTCCACCTATATAAAGGCCGAGTATGCCTATTTGGGTAATTCTACGGAGTATTAGGTACTTGTTTCGTGCAAGAAAAGCTTTAGTTTTTTCGCCCTCTCTTTCTTGAGATTTCGTAATAGCTACAGCATTACTCATCAAGTAAATCCCCCGTATTTAAATAATCTTCAGGTGTTTTAGGCTGCCACTTTTGAAGTTCCTTTTCCCTTTCCTTTATCTTTTCTTCCACGTTTTCTTCTGTTTCCATCCAACCTCTTACGTAGTGTTTACCTATCTTTCCGAGAGCCACATCTCTGGGGAGAACGAATATGGCGGGCTTATCTGTAGGACATACAAACTCGCATAGTCCGCAACCCGTGCAGTAATCCGGGTCTACCACTGGGACAAGCATAGCATGTTTGCCTGTTCTTCTGTTTCTCCTTACGTCTATATAGATTGCTTTATGCATTAATGGACATGCTCTTACACAGGCGTCACATTGCAATCCCCAGAATGCTATGCAACTGTTATAATCAATGACTGCAACCCCCATGCGGGCTTTGTTTATATCAACCTCTCCTTTTTCGTTTCTCAAAAGCTCAACATCAAGGGCTTTTGTTGGACATGCAAAAGCACATGGAATGTCAACACACATATAGCATGGAACTTGTCTTGGTATGAAGTAAGGTGTTCCAAGGGGTTTTCCATCTCCGGGAGCCGCGAGTTTCAGTGTTACCATTTTATTTCCTTGTCTATCGAAAGGTATATTTTCCCTATTTGCGCAAGCTATTACACAAAGACCGCATTTTATACATTTTTTTAAAAACTCTTCTTCAGGATAAGCACCGGGAGGTCTTAAAACTAAAAGGTCTTTTTTATTTTCGCTAACTATAGCAGACCAAACTACACCACCCACAATAGAAAAACCTATACCTTGCAGGAAGCCCAAGAGGAGCTTCCTGCGTCTCGGGTCGGGTTTTTTATCTGTCATTTTTCACCTCTTTAAGCCGGGTAAATTTTAACTGCACATTTCTTGTAGTCCGTTTGTTTGGATATAGGACATCTTGCATCGAGGGTTACCTTGTTGATGTAAACTCTCTCGTCAAACCACGGTACGAATACGAGACCTCTCGGTGGTCTATTTCTACCTCTGGTGGAAACTCTTGCCTTTACCCTACCTCTTCTGGATTCAATCCATACAATATCTCCGTCTTTTACTCCTATCTTCTTAGCATCTTCGGGGTGCATATAGCATAGAGCTTCGGGCATTGACCTGTAAAGTTCGGGAACTCTCATAGTCATCGTACCTGAATGCCAGTGTTCTAAGACTCTACCTGTACAGAGCCAGAATGGATATTCCTTATCGGGAACCTCGGGAGGTTCCATATAGGGTCTGAAGAATATCTTTGCTCTGTTAGTCAGGTCAACTACCTCTCCAAACTCAACTTTCCATTCTCCGTTCTCCAGCTTAGGTAAACTACCTTTAGGTATCTTCTTGAGTGCAGGTCCATAGAAGGCAAATTCCTTTCCTTTGCCGTATTTCCTTGCGTACGGGTCGTATTTTGCGTTAAATCTCCAAGGGGTTTCTTTTCCGTCAACTACGGGCCATCTAAGTCCCCTTACTTTATGATAGGTATCGAAGTCTGCAAGGTCGTGGCCGTGTCCTAGAGTAAATAGTCTATACTCTTCCCAAAGAGCTTTTTGTATGAAGAATCCGTATCCCTTCCACGGCTTTCCATCAACACCTTTGACATTTCTTTTGTCTCCAGCAGCAGAAGTATTGGGATGTAATCTGCCAGTTTCAGGGTTATAAGCAACGGGTTGAGGCCATCTTAGGTCTACATGTGGTATTGTCCTCTTGAAAGCTTCTTCGGAGAACAATACGTCATAGAGAGTCATTTCCGGGTCGTATCCCATTCTCTTAGCTTCCTCGAGTACGTTAGGAAGAACAGTTCCATCTCTCAGTCTCCATTCCTTCCAACATTCTTTCAATTTGAAGAACTTAGAGAACTCTATAATTTGCCATTCGTCCGGCATTGCTTCGCCGGGAGGAGTAACCTGTTGTCTCCAGTGTTGTCCTCTTCTTTCAGAGTTTCCGTAAGCTCCCCACTTTTCGTAAATCATCGCGGAGGGAAGTATTAAATCAGCTACTTTTGCAGAAATGCCTGGATAAGCTTCGGATACTACTATGAAGTTATCCATTTCTCTTGCAGCTTTTATCCAGTGGTTTGCATTAGCCGTATCTTGCCACGGATTACATACGTGAACCCAAGCCCATTTTATCTTACCATCTTCGAGGTCTCTCATTATTTGAACGATATCCGAACCTACTTTCGGATTAATAGTTCCCTTGGGAATCTTCCATATTTTTTCTGCTATTTCTCTATGTTTAGGATTGAATACTACCATATCTGCTGGAAGCCTGTGAGCAAATGTGCCTACTTCTCTTGCCGTTCCGCAAGCTGAAGGTTGTCCCGTCAGACTAAAAGCTCCATTACCCGGTTTAGCGTGCTTTCCTAAGAGGAGGTGTATTGCATAAACTTGTTCGTTAACCCAAGTCCCTCTGGTGTGCTGATTGAATCCCATAGTCCAGAAGGAAACGACCTTTCTTCCCTTTTCTATGTAAAGGTCTGCCAGGGCTTTTAGTTTTTTCTTGAATTCTTCTAAAGGTTCATCCGGGTCCCCTTTGGCAACTTCTGCAACGTAGTCAAGGGTATACGGCTCCAAAGCTTTTTTGAATTCTTCAAAAGTAATTACCCAGTGTTTTCCTGCCTGCTTTCTATGCTTCATTTCAAGCTTATCACCTTCCTTGAGCCCGTATACGCTGAGAGCTTTAGCTTCGTCTTTAGAGATAACTTTTACTACTTCTTTAATCATCGTTTCTTTTTCTTTCTTGCTATACTTAGGGTGATTCGGGTTTCCTCTCATTCCATAGCCTATGTCTATGTATCCCGTTGCGAATGCACAGTAGTTATTAACAAAATCCCAATCTATTGCTTCCGGATGGTTGTAGACTATTTCCCTGAGGATATAGTTTTGTATAAGTAAGTCTGTTTGAGGTTTAAAGATTATCTCTATATCAGCTCCATCTGTGGTCATGTTCTTAAAGGTTGAAAGAACTACTATTCTAACCCTATCCGGAGCAGAAAGTTTTCTATCAAGCACCCTTGCCCATAAAACAGGGTGCATTTCTGCCATATTAGAGCCCCAAACCACGAAAGTATCAGTGAGCTCTATATCGTCATAACATCCTGCAGGTTCATCTATACCGAATGTTTGAATAAACGCTGCAACTGCCGAAGCCATACAGTGTCGCGCATTAGGGTCTATGTTATTACTTCTAAAGCCGGCTTTCATAAGCTTTGCTGCTGCATAACCTTCCATTACGGTGTATTGCCCTGATGCGAATATAGCAATTCCTTCCGGACCCAGTTCGTTGTAAGCTTCCTTAAATTTCTTTACCATAACCTCATAAGCCTTTTGCCAGCTTACCGGTCTGAATTTTCCTTTCTTATCGAATTCCCCTTTTTCATTTACTCTTAAAAGTGGTTTAGTTAATCTATCTTCACCATACATTATCTTTGCGGTGAAGTACCCTTTAATACAGTTAAGACCTCTATTTACCGGGTTTAGAGGGTCCCCTTTTACCGCAACAATTCTATCGTTTTTTGTAGCTACCATTATTCCGCAACCGGTTCCACAGAAGCGACATACAGCTTTATCCCATTGCCATCCACTTTGAACTTCTTTAGCTGCTGCCTGAACATCTTCAGGAATAGGAATTCCCACAGCAGTAGCTGCTGCTGCTGCTG
>DQVZ01000204.1 GCA_015661465.1 Aquifex aeolicus | reverse complement strand
TTTTTTTCTTTTTTTTTCTTATTTCTTCTATCCTGCGGCATAAAGGCCCCTCCGAAACCATTACCTGAACCCCAATTTGAGATAAAAAGAATAGGTAGTTATGTTTACGTTATCGGAGAAGCTATAGAGGTAAAGGGTTTTGAAAAGAACGGAAATTTTTGGTATAAAAAAAATAAAAATTCTTTTTGTTTTAATATAAAGCATATTAAAGGAAAAAGTAAAAAAGTATGCGTTCCGGAAGCCAACTTAGAAAAACCACAGGTAGCTGTAAAGGAGCTTAAAGAAAGTATTGTTATTATTCCTGTAGAAAAAGGTATTTTTAGAGTCTATAGGATAATAAAAGATGATTTAGTAAACCCTACTGCTCTGAAAGAATTTCAAAAAGAAATAAAAATACCGAGAGAGTATAAGAAGTTTTATATAGGAATAACCAAAGTTTTAGGAAAAGGTTATGAATCTTCACCTAAAGTAGTAAAAATCTCTCCTAAGCCTTACCCTGCTCCTGATCCACCCTATTCAGGCGGGTATATACCGAGCATAGGGAAAATAGTAATATACTGGTTTCATAGGGATTACGAAAATCTTAGCGGTTTTAATATTTATAAAAATGGAGTAAAGTTAAACAAAAAACCTTTGAAGACTGCAACATTTATAGATAAATTTCCTCGGGAAAAGACTGTTTACAAAATTACTGCCGTAAACAGTTTCGGTGTAGAAAGTAAGCCGTTAGAAATTACCGTCTATCCTCAAGAATCTCAGAAATTTTGAAGAGTAAAAGGTACATTGGAAGTAATGCATCCCAGAAATAGGTAAAAACTGTTTGGACTAAATGAAGACCCAGAGGAACGGCTAAAATTAATTTATAAAGGTCTTCATTTTCTATGAATCTGAAAAAAATAATTCTTTTAAAGTATGAGAAATAAATCATTAATATCCCTATCAATCCTATAAAACCTCTTTCTATAAATTCCGAAACTATGAAAATAGATTCATAACGCCCAGCTTTAAAACCGTATTTGTGAGGTAAGTATTCGCCTGCCCTTATTCCGTGCCCTATGAGTAGATTTATAAATCTTCTTTCTCTTATATCTTCTTTAATAACTTCCAATCCGTCTAAGAAAAGATTTAATCGCGCGGAAGATATTTTATTCAATGTTTGAAAGTTTAGCTCCTTTTTACCTAAAATTACATCGTTAAGGGTTCTAAACCTTACATCTTTGGAAGAAAGGTAAGCGTATCCGCTTAAAAATGAAATAAACACAACTATATTGAAGCTTATAAACATCTTTTTGGAGAGTTTATTACTTTTAAATAATAGAAATAATAGGATGTAGAACATTACCAGGAATGCTAATATCATAGAACGTCTGGAGGTTAGAAAGATTATTCCTATAAAAAGTAAAAATAAAGCTAGGTAAATGTAAGAAAATTTTTTTCCTCTTTCTTTAAGGAATAATAGAAAGCTCGTGATAGCAAAAAGTGCGTAGAAGAAACCAACTTCAAAACTACCACCCCAAAAGGGTTTTGTATCTCCGTACTTAAAGTAGTTGTATATAACTATCGGGATGAGCAGTAAGGAGAAGCTGAGAAGTATCTTGGGATAAATTTGAGCAAACTTCTCAGCAGTTTCTTTTTCAACTTTTAGGAAGTAAATAAACTGAAATAAACCTTCTTCTATGGCTTTTGCAAACCTTTTGGGGTAATAAAGTATCGTAGAGAATAAGGTGGAAAAGGTGTAAAGTGATATTCCCTCTTTTAGTACTCCTGTAAAGGTTTTGTATTTTAAAAGGTCATACAGGGATATAAGTAGGAGAAGTACCACAACTCCCTCAAATAGAGATATGGAAACAAAGGAAGATAAAGCGAGAATTATAAGCAGATAATATTTTATGTTTTTCATTACCACTTAAGCTCATTGGATTTTGCATAAGTTTGTGGTTTTGCTTGGAAAAAGTCAGTTTTTGTATTGTTTATTTTTCTGAATTCGTCTATCCACTTCATAGGGTTCTCTGTTATTTCCGGATAAATGGGGTCAAAACCTATCTGGGAAAGCCTTAGATTACCGAGATACTTTATATATCTATCTATTAGAATATCGTTTATTCCGAGAATTTGATTTTGGGTTACGTATTTGCCCCATTTTATCTCTTCATCCACCGCATACTTGAAGTATTCCACAATCCATTTCTTTATCTCTGGAGTAAACAATTCTGGATTTTCCTTTTGAAGTGTAAGGATTATATTCCTGAACAGAGATACGTGGCAAAGTTCATCTCTGTTTATGTACTTGATTTGCTGAACTGTATTTCTCATTTTGCCCTGTCTTCCGAGGGTGTAAAAGAATGCAAATCCCGAATAGAAGTATAAGCTCTCAAGAACGTAATTTCCTATTACCGCTTTTATAAAGTTCTCCTCGTTAGGTTTTCTTATAAACTCGTTGTATATTTCAGCTATTACTTTGTTCCTTTCAAGAAGTTTTTCATCTTCCCTCCAGTAGTTGTAGACCTCATCAGCTTTAATAGGGTCTACTACACTTTCGAGAATAAACTGGTACGAATAAGCGTGTATTGACTCTTGAAATTCTTGAGCTGTAATGGCCATCTCTATTTCGGGAGAGGTAATCATCCTTCCGAAATCCTTGAGCATATCTACCTGGAAGGAATCAAGGGCTATGAGGAAAGACAGTACAAGCTCGTAAGCCCTTTTTTCGTGTTCCGTTAAGGTAGTTTCGTACTGTTTTTTATCTTCAAGCATTTGGATTTCTTCAGGTATCCAGAAGTTGGTAAAACCCATCGTTTTATACAGGTCGAAAGCCCAGTTGTACTTTATCTCATTTAGCTCCAGAATATTTGTGGGATTTCCCTTAATAATCCTTCTTTTGCCGGCTTCTCTGTCACCTTCAGGGTTAAAAATCAATTTTCTTATTAAAGTTTTATCTTCTTTTTCTATCATTTCTTACCTCCAAAGTTTTTGGGAAAAGTAAAACCTAAAATTAAATCCTAATTCAGAAAATCGTAAAAAAAAAGTTGAAATGTAAGCTAGACCAATCTAAAATTAGATAAATTATCTCTTGCGAATTAAGAATATTCCATCCCTTACGGTAAGAAGGACTTTATCAACTCTCGGGTCTTCTTTTATCATTTCGTTCACACGGGCTATGGCCTTGCTTCTGTTATCCTCGGGATTTAAAACCTTCCCTCCCCATAGGGCATTGTCTACGGCCATTAGTCCACCTTTTTTCAAAAGTTCGATACATTTTTCGTAGTAGTAGGGATACGATGATTTATCTGCGTCTATAAATATAAAGTCAAAGCTTTCCTTATCGAACTGCTTCAAAACTTTTCTTGCATCGCCCAATATAACTTCAATCTTTTTTCCCCATGGAGCTTTTTCTATAAAGGATTTTGCAATGCTAACATAGTTAGAATTTATCTCTATGGTAATTAGTTTTCCATCTTCGGGAAGTCCCATGGCCATAATGAGTGCTGAAAAGCCTGTAAAGGTTCCTATCTCTAAAACTCTTTTCGCTCCGGATATTTGAATCAGCATTTTTAAGAGATTCCCCTCAACGCGACCCGTAAGCATTTGGGGAAGGTCTGTGTTTCTGTGGGTAAACTCTATCAGTTCCTCAAGAAGAGGATGTAGCGGAGAACAATGCTGTTCTACGTAAGCTTCTATTTCTTCTGGACAAATAAATGCCATATCTTCAGCAATATAGATTAATAATTTTTTCGATTATTTGAGAAGTGGATATGTCATACTCGAAAGGAATTGTTAAAACTCTACCTCCGTAGCTTTCTACGAAATCCTTTCCTATTATTTTCTC
>DQVZ01000099.1 GCA_015661465.1 Aquifex aeolicus | reverse complement strand
ATTAAAATTCCGAGAAGTAAGGGTGGTATAAATACCGAGAATATTAAATTTATAAAAGCTATTCCTCCTAGGAAGTATATTAATGCCGTTGCTCCACTGATTTTATCTGCTATATATCCACCTAGAGGTCTTATCATAGCACCAGTAAAGGCAAATAATGACATAAGTGCTCCCGCTTCTATCTTTGAAACTTGGTATACGTCTCTCAGTAGCATAGCTATGTAGGAAGACATTCCTACAAATCCGCCGAAGGTTATTGAGTACACAAACATGAGAACCCAAGTATCCCTTTCAAGGAAAATCTTCTTAAAATCCCTAGGCATCAAGATGATGGCAAAGGTAGCTCCGAGTATGGGAATTATTAAGGTAGCAGCACTCCCCTTTACTCCAAACCAACCTTTGTAGAATCCTATTACTATAAAAACCATAAAGGCAATGGTTGTAAAGAATGCGAGAACCGGATAAAGTTTATTTCCCTCATTCTTTGGTGTGTTGTCTTTAGCCCAAAGAATTACAAAAAGTAAGGCGATAACGAGTAAAACTGCAGATAAGAGAAAAGTTTTTTCCCAACCTATAGCCTTAGCTATAGGTGGAAATAGTATACCGTCCAAAACGGCTCCTATATTACCTGCGGCTGCAAGTCCTAAAACTAAACCCTGTATTTCCCTCGGATAATTGCTCCCGGCCATAGGAAGGGCTATAGCAAAACTCGCTCCTGCAACACCCAAAAATACTCCCATCCATAGCAAATCTTCGTAAGAGATTTTAAAACCGCTGAGAATAAGGTATATATGTGGAATCATTGAGAGGAGTATACCCATTAGGGCTATGTATTTGCCGTCTATGTACTGGAACATATGCCCGAAATTTATCCGAAATATGGCAGCAGCTATTACGGGTATAGCCACCATAAAACCTTTTTGAACTCCCAATAAACCTAAACTCTCAGCTATAAAAGGACCGAGAGCTCCCAACAGTAGCCATATACTGAAGGAGTGGTCAAAGTAGATAAAGGAGGCAAAAAGAGCTTTCCAGTTACCTTTCTTTATCGCCTCCAGCACTTCTTTTAGCTGTCGCATGTTTATAGCTCCTGTTTTTTAGTTCTTACTGTCCAAACTTCCGATATATCGCAAACGAATACCTTTCCGTCTCCGTAAGCTCCTGTTCTTGCGGACTTCATTATCGTATCTATCGCTTTCTTAACGTCTTTATCCTCAACAGCTATAAGAAGAAAAGTTTTGGCAAGCTCATCGTATAGGGCTTCTCCCGCTCGGAGACCGCCTTCTTTACCTCTTCCTACAACATCCCACATAGTTAGGGCTTTGAAACCTTCCTTATCAAGGGCTTTCACAACTTCCGGAGCTTTTTCGGGTCTTATCACAGCTTTTATCATCTTCACCTTGCTAACCTCCTCATTTTTTAAAACGAAAATTTTCCCATCTCCGAAAGAGCCCGTATGGGCATTATCCATTATCAGCTCAACTATGCTCTTATAGTTATTCGGTTCGGAAAAAATAAGGAACGCGGTTTTTGGTAAAAAGGGAATGAGAATTTTTTCTCTTATAAAACCCTTGTATCTGAACCCCCCTTCTTTTCCTCTGCCTTTCACAGTCCAAGCAACGTAGGGTATACCTTCGGAAGCGAGAGATTTTTTAACTTCGTAGGATTTTTCCTTTCTCAAAATAGCGAATATTTCTACCATTTCAAAAAATCAAAGTGCAAAAAACGTGCCAAAAATTATTGAAACAAATATGGAAAATGTAGCAACAATTTTGTATGTTTATTTGTTAATTTGTTTACAATTTTGTAAATAAATGTAAGCCCTTTTGGTTTCTAGGGTATCTCGGGAAATTTCCAAGGCTTCTTGAAAGTTTTTGACTTTGCCGTACGCAAAAAGTAAAATCGCTCCGGCGTATATTGCCCAATCCTTAAAAAATCCTTTTTCTTCTCCCTTTAAAACTTTTAAGTTTAATTCGGCTTGAGCCCTCGGAGAGAGGTTTACCTCCGGAATTTTTCCTATTTTGCATTTTACTTTTAAAGGTCCTTCCGGTGTAAGTATCTCGGTTTCACGGTCGGTGTACGGCTCTATGCCTCCCTCTAATCCTCTTACAACTGCCCATCTTTCAAAGCCTAAGAATCTTAAAAGTTCTGCCGTTCTTTCTAAATAGGGTTTGTGGAATACAGAAGTAATTATTCTTTTGGAATTAAACGGGTTAAGGAGTTTTTCAAGGACATTCAAGAAAGTTCTAAAGCCAAGTTCTCTCCGCAAAGGTAGTATAGCGTACAAGTCAGGGATAAAGTCCTTCTGAAGTATGTAAGACACTCCGCATTTTTCCAAGTATTTAAAAGCCATATTTTTACTTATTTTTATTCCCATTTCTTTAAAAATCCTGTGAAGGGTAATTCCTTCTTTTACAGGAATACAATCTTCTCCGTGAAAGGTTATCTTGATTCCATTGGCAATGGCTATAAATATAGCCGAAGGGAGTATATAAGGGCTTCTTACCTTTCCGTCGTAATTAGTAGCTACATCAAGGCAATCTACACTATTGGAATCCTTTATTAACATTTTTTCCTGTAGAGCTTCATAAAAGCCTAACAACTCTTCCACTGTTTCACCTTTGATTCTCATAGCGGTAAAGAAAGCTGAGCTTTTTATTTTCGAAATTTCTCTTTCCAAAATAGCTTTCAAAAATAGGTAAGCTTCTTCTCTTGATAAATCTTTTAAGTTTTCCTTAGTTTTAGCGAGTTTTCTAAAAATACCTACCTCATCCATAAGATTTTAATTTTTAATCCCTGTTCTTTTTTTTGTATGGCACATTTCTTGCAAATAGATTATCGGAGGCTGTAATAATGAGGATTGCGATAATCGGAAACGGGATTGCCGGAACGGCTTTAACGGAGGAGATATTAAACCTCGCGGAGGATAAGGTAAAACTGTACGTTTTCGGAGCCGAAAGATATCCGGGGTATAACAGAATTCTTATCACGGAAGTTTTATCGGGTAAAAAACTTCTTAATGAGATTTATATAAAAAAGTGGCAATGGTATGAGGAGAAAGGGGTAAAGCTCTTT
>DQVZ01000289.1 GCA_015661465.1 Aquifex aeolicus | reverse complement strand
GAGACGAATCTTTTTAAAGTAAAAGACAAGGTTGAATTTCTTGAAGTTTTTCCAACAAACAGTAAAAAAATAAAGAAAATCATTATAAAAAGGGACTTTAAAAACAAAAACATTCCTAAAGAGATAATTATTTATGGGAAAGTAAAATTGAGTTTGAAGCTGAAAGATGTTAGAGAAGATTAAAAAACTATTTGAAAAAGAAGGGTTTTTTCTGGAAGACGAGCAGACTGAAAAATTTAATGTATATCTCAAAGAACTTTTAAAGTGGAATAGAGTTCACAACCTTACCGCCATAAGAGAGCCTGAAGAAGTGATAAAGAGACACTTTATAGATAGCGTAAGCTTGGTAAGATGTTTTGAAAGTATAAATTTCGAATGGAAGGGAAAGCATTTTGTAGATGTAGGTTCGGGTGCGGGATTTCCCGGAGTTCCCCTAAAAATATATCTAAGAGACATCAAGCTGACGCTCGTTGAGGCCGTTGCAAAGAAGTGTGCCTTTTTGGAGTATATCAAGATAAAGATAAATGAAGACTACGAAGTTGTTTGTGAAAGGGCGGAAAAACTAAGTAGAAAATTTGATGTAAGCTTAGCAAGAGCTCTTGGAAAATTTGAAGATGTGAAAGAAATTATGGAAAGTCTGGCTGATGAATACGTTTTTATCCTTAAGGGAAGCCAATTAAAAGAAGAATGGCTTAAGGATTACAACTTTTGCAGAGTTTCACTCAGTTTTGTTTCTGAATCTTACATATTGTGGAAAAAACTTTAAAATTTAAAGGAATGATGTCTGAACTGTATAGATTATTTAAAGTAGGGGAAAAGTATCATATATCAACGAAGTTTAAAGAGCTTCCCGTAAAAACTCAACTTTCCCTTTCTTGGATAGATAAAACCTCAAAGCTGCTCGGGTTTTCGTGGGGAAGATGCGTATTCAAAGGTGCTTTTAGTCCGGGAACAGAAGTTTATATAAATACGGGAAATAGATACGTTTACGGTAAAGTAGTAAGCAATTTGGGATACTTAGTGATTGAATTTAAAGAACTAAGAGAACAACCAGAATTTATAAAAAGGAGGACTGTGAGAGTTGAACCCGATCCCACAAATCCTGTAATAGTTGAGCTTACTGTGGACAGCTACAAGCTCAAAGTTGTAGCAAAAGATATAAGCGAAACAGGAGTGGGAGTAATTCTCAAAAAAGATACAACTGCATCTGGTGAGGTAATACAACTTATACAAAAAAAACCCTCCTCCTGGTTTGACCTTTACGTTCACTTGCCCAAATACGGTAAAGCTCATGCGAAAGGTAGAGTAAGGAACTTAAGTATTTCAGAGGAAGGAATTTACATAAGAATAGGTTTTGAAGCGGAATACTCGGAAAAGGACAAAGATAAAGTAAGGAAATACGTTTTGGAAAGACAACAGGAAATTATAAAGGCCTTGAAAATGCTATGAGGTTGTATCTGAAGATAGCTACCAAATACCTTTTTAGCTCAAGAGGGACTTCCTTAATTATTTCCTTTATGTCCTTCTTCGGAATATTTCTAAGCGTTTCCGCAATACTTCTCACACTGGGTGTGTTCTCCGGATTTCAAGATGAACTCAAAAACAAAATTCTTTCCAATACTCCCCATATAGTCATTACCCTCTACTCCGATTGGGAAGAAAGCAGAATAAACTCTGTTCTCTCTACAACTGAAGACATAAAAACCTTTTTGAACTTTAAAATATTTAACGCTTTCATCTCCAACGGCGAAGTGATACAGAGTGTAAGTATAAAGGCCGTAGATTATACAGATGAAAACTTCAGGAAATTCATTGAGAGTTTTCTTGAAGAGGGAACTATAGAAGGGATAATTATCGGAAGAGGAATAGCGGATGTACTGAATTCTCAAATAGGAAGTAAAGTTAACTTAGTTTCCCCTTTCGGAATAAGAACTCCCACTGGGACTATACCTAAGGTGGGAAAGTTTAAAGTAGGGGGTATATTCTACACCGGTGCTTACGATAAGGATTTTGCATTTATATACATGGATTTACTAAAGGCGCGGGAATTTTTTAAAAGGGATTACGCTGTGAATCTCACGGAAGTTTACCTAAAAAATCCCTATAAAGCCAATGAAGTAAAAGAAAAACTCATCGAAAACCTCGGGGACAGTGTAATAATACGTTCTTGGATAGACTTAAATAAGCCCTTATTCAACGCACTGGAACTGGAAAAACTCGGGTTATTTTTTATTTTACTTTTAATGGTTCTTGTAGCATCCTTTAATATCACGAGCTTACTCTTTGTTAAAGTGAAAGAGAGGATTAAAGATATAGCTATATTCAAGACCTTCGGTATGAAGCAAAAAGAAATACTACTCATATTTCTCACTGTAGGGATGTGTATCGGAATGGTAGGAGCATTGAGCGGTGTGCTGAATGCTTACATTCTTGCTTACTTTATCAACGAATACAAACTGATAAGAGTATCCGAAGAGGTTTACATGATGAGTTATATTCCCGTTCATATAAAACTAAAGGATGTAATATTTACACTTTTAGGTACCTTAATACTTTCCCTGTTGTCCTCAATAATCCCTTCAGTAAAAGCTTCGAAGGAGAAAGTTATAGAAGTTTTGAGGAAAGAGTGAGTTCTGCTATAATTGTTTTGCGGAGGAGACTGATGGACATAGGAGTAATGCCCAACGCAACTATAATAGTCCAGTTGGCAGTATTCATAATATTCCTTTTAATTCTTAACAACGTATACGTAAAACCCTATTCTGACGTAATAGAATCGAGAGATGAGCTTATAAGGAGAAACCTCAGAGAAGCGGAAAAACTAAAGGGAGAGGCCCAAAAGTATCTTGATGAGGCCACGAAAATTTTGGAAGAAGCCAAAATGAAAGCCGATAGCATAATTGAATCCGCAAGAAAGGAAGCTGAAGCCAGAGCTAAAGAGTTGATTGAGGAAACAGAAAAGCAAGCGGAAGAAGAAATTAAAAAGGCCGTTGCGGAAATCAGGAAAAACCTTGAAGAAGAAAAGAAGAAACTTGAAAAATCTGTTGCTGGTATAGCTAAGAGCATTGTTAAGAAAATTTTGAGAGAGGCAGCATGATGGGTAAGGTTCTGGGAATCTTAATTAGTTTAGGAGCTGTAGCCTTTGCAGGGGAAGGCGGACACGGTAGCCACTCCCCAGGAGAGCTAATCTGGAAAGGGTTAAATATCTTGGCTTTCCTCGGTTTGGTTTACTATTTTGGAAAAAAACCTATCACGGAAGCTTTTGAGAAATTCTATAACTCGATAATTGATAACTTGGTAAGCTCAGAAAGAGAATTCCTCATTGCAAAAGAAGAGCTTGTTAAAGCGAAGGAAGAACTTGAAAACGCAAAAAGGAAAGCGGAAGAATACGAAAAACTGGCAAAAGAAACTGCTGAGGTAGAAAAGAAAAGAATAATAGAACATGCTCAAGAAGTTGCTCAAAGGGTAAGAGAAAAGGCAAAAGAAACTATCGAAATAGAGCTTAACAGAGCTAAAAGGGAACTGGCACTTTACGGAATCCAGAAGGCGGAAGAGATTGCGAAGGAACTCCTTGTAAAAGAGTTTAAAAAGGCAGATGTTCAGAAAAAATACATAGAAACCCAGTTAAAACTCCTGGAGGAGAAGAATGCTTAAGAGAAAAGAACTGGCGAGAAAAGCTGTAAGGCTCCTAATGAAAAAAATCCCCAAGGAGAAAAATACCATACTTAAGGTAGATGAATTCCTCGGAATGCTAAGTTCTGCTTACAGAAAGGACAAAATTATAAGAAACTTTTTCCTTTCTCCTCAAATCGATAGGGAGGAGAAAATAAAGGTTCTTAATCATCTTGCCCGCAAGCAAAAAGCTCCCGAGGAAGTTGTAGAAGTTCTTGAATACCTAGTGGATATAAATGCTATGTCTCTTATACCCGAAATAAAAAGACTTTACGAACTTGAACTTGAAAAGTTAATGAGAATGCTCAAGGGAGAACTTATAATCCCGAGAAAACTGGATAAGAAAACCATCGAAAAAATTAAAAAGTCTATTAATAAATTCTTAAACAGAGATATTGAGATAGAAATTAAGGAAGATTCTTCCCTCATAGGGGGGTTTATCTTTAAAACCCAAGCTTACGTGCTCGATACTTCCGTTAAAACCCAACTTGAAAAACTTACAAGACTCGGAGGTGTATAAATGGCTGTAGAAAGAACACTCATAATAGTTAAACCCGATGCCATGGAAAAAGGAGCACTGGGAAAAATTCTTGATAGGTTTATTCAAGAGGGTTTTCAAATAAAAGCTCTAAAGATGTTCAGATTTACTCCTGAAAAAGCAGGAGATTTTTATTACGTTCACAGAGAACGACCTTTTTATCAGGAACTTGTAGAGTTTATGTCTTCAGGTCCCGTAGTTGCAGCGGTTTTAGAAGGTGAAGACGCTATAAAAAGGGTAAGGGAAATTATCGGACCTACCGATAGCGAAGAAGCAAGAAAGGTGGCTCCAAAATCTATAAGAGCACTTTTTGGTACCGATAAAGGAAAAAATGCTATTCACGCTTCTGACTCTCCCGAAAGTGCACAGTACGAAATCAGTTTCATTTTCTCAGGTCTAGAGATAGTATGAAGTTTTATAACTTTAAGGAAGAAAGAGTATTTACCCCAGGTCCTGTTGAAATTCCCGATAGGATAAGGGGAGTTTTAGGTAAACAGATAATTCATCATAGAACTAAAGAGTTTACTGAAGCCTTTTTAAAGACAAGAGAACTTTTCAAAAAGCTAATTAGTAACCCTTCTGAAAATTTTGTATTCTTTGCCTCATCTGGCACTGGGGCTATGGAGGCCTCTGTTCAAAACTTCTTTAATCCAGGAGATAAAGTAATAGCTGTTGTAGGCGGGAAATTCGGAGAAAGGTGGGCTGAACTGGGCAGATGCTGGGGACTTGATGTAATTGAACTTCCGGTTGAATGGGGAAAAAGTGTAGACCCGGAAGCTGTAGAAGATACAATAAAGAAGCATCCCGACGTTAAAGGAATTCTCGTTCAAATCTCGGAAAGTTCCACGGGAGCTTATCACGATGTGAAAGCCATAGGAGAGATAACTCAGAATAAGGATATTCTCTTGGTTGTAGACGCTATTACGGCTCTCGGTGTCTACAATATAAAACCTCAT
>DQVZ01000048.1 GCA_015661465.1 Aquifex aeolicus | reverse complement strand
TTGGTTGTTTTGTATGCAGAACTACCACCTTTTATGGTAGATTTCAACGTTCACCCAAAGAAAAAGGAAGTAAAGATTTTAAAAGAAAGGAAATTTTTAGAGCTTATAAAATCTCTAGCTGGAAAAAACAACCCTTTAATAACTCTTCCTAAGCTTTCCCAGTCCATGGCGTCTTACTCACCCACCTACGAAATTGTGGGCCAATTGAACGATACCTTTATTCTGGTAAAGGATTCGGAATATTTGTACTTCATAGACCAGCACTTGCTTGATGAAAGGATTAACTATGAAAAACTGAAAAACAAAGATTTGGCATGCAGGATTTCTGTCAAAGGAGGCCAGAAACTTTCCAAGAAAAAAATTAGGGAACTTGTAAAAAAGTGGCAAAACCTTGAAAACCCCCATGTTTGTCCTCACGGAAGACCGATATACTGTAGAATTCCCCTGAGGGAAATATACGAAAAACTCGGCAGAAATTTTTAGCTTAAATTTAATTTTTAAGGATGAAAATAGAGAATTTCTTTTCAAGCTCTATACCTCTTAAAGTTACCAGAGGAAAGCATATTCGAGGAGATTTTTATTCCTATGTAAAGGCCTATAAGCCCCAAAAATCCCCTATGAAGGTGATAAATTTTTACTCAACTCCTGTTAAGTCCATAATTACCAAGGAATACGTAAAAGAGGTTGCAAGGAAAAAATCACAAAAGTATGGAGTTCCTTTAAACCTGGTTCTTGCAATAATAGAAAAAGAAAGCAACTTCAACCCTAAAGCCTACAATAAAAACAAGGATGGCACGGAAGATATAGGAGTTATGCAGATAAACTTTCATCACAACAAAAGGTTGATGAGAGAGTACGGAATAAAATCACCTGAAGAGCTTTACGATGTAGAACTGAATATTGAGCTTGGTGTGAGAATTTTGAAGGAAAATTTCAAAAGATACGGTAGCTGGGAACTTGCCGTAAAGGCTTACAACGGTATCAGGGCGGATAATTGGGACTACGTAAAAAGCGTTATGGAAAAAGCCAACAAGTATGTAAACTTATAAAGTTATGGCAAAAATTTGTATAGCCTTAGATGTCCCGTGGGAGAAGGCACTTAGGATAGTAAAGGATTTATACAATTCCTTTGAATCTTATCCTTTAATTCTCAAAATAGGCCACAAAATTTACCTGGAAAGAGGGGGTAAAGCCGTCAGAGAATTAAAAGAAAATTTCCCTTACGAAGTCTTTTTAGATTTAAAACTCCACGACATACCTTCCGTTGTAGGTCTTGCTGTTGACAAAATCAGAGACCTTGGAATAGATTACACAACTATCCATCTGCTCGGCGGGGAGAGAATGATTCAAGAAGCTGTTAAAGTTAAGGGAAATCTTAAATTATTAGGTGTTACAATTCTCACATCCCACGAGGAGAGCTACATTAACTTTCTAAAAAGCTCCTTTGAAAGTATAAGAAGCTTTTCCCTGCACCTTGCAAGACTCGGCATAGAAACAGGAGTTGACGGAATAGTTTGTTCAGGAGAGGAAGTAGAGTTTTTAAAAGCAAATATAACTAGAGATTTCTTAGCTGTAGTTCCGGGAATAAGGATTAATAAAGGTAAAGCCCAAGACCAAAAAAGGGTTCTTTCCCCCGATGAGGCAAAAATGAAAGGAGCAGACATAATAGTTATAGGAAGGGAGGTCACTCAAAGTGAAAATCCCGTTTACGCCGTAGAAAGAACTTTGGAAATGATAGGTGAAATATGAAAACACTTCTAATAATTCTTCTGCTTTTCTCTTTGAGCTTTTCAAAAACCATAATTTACGATGTGTACCTTTATTTTTTTAAAGTCGGGAACGTAAGAATAGAACTGAAAAACAATGAAACTTACGCCGAAGGTAAAACATTAGAAGCCATGAGATGGTTGTATACTTACGATTTCAAATTCGTCCAAAAAGGAAATGAGATGTTCCTGTATGAGAGGGAAAAAAATAAGGAGAGGATATTTAATAAAGAAGATGTGTATAGAAAAAAACCGTGGCTACCCTTGATAGTTGAGTTCATTAGAGAAGGAAAGATAAAAGAGACGAATCTTTTTAAAGTAAAAGACAAGGTTGAATTTCTTGAAGTTTTTCCAACAAACAGTAAAAAAATAAAGAAAATCATTATAAAAAGGGA
>DQVZ01000127.1 GCA_015661465.1 Aquifex aeolicus | reverse complement strand
TTGACTATCAATTCTTCTACCCATGTGGGTTTTATGTGTCCTTGTTTGACTTTTGTATAAACGATTATGTACCTTGCAAGAGGTCCAACTTCACAGGGTTTTCCTCGCCATCTGGGAGCCTTTATCCAGGAATACTTACCCTCTTCATCGAGATATTTCCAGTGGGTCTTTGTTCCTTCCTTGGGACCTGTGTAATTAGGTTCGGTAATACCATCCCAGGGGTGAAGTCCTTTATTTTCATCAGGGTATTTATACCAAGAGTGAGCTACAAACTCCTGAATTTGCTCTGGGTCTGCAAAATCCTTTCCTTCCAAGTTGTAGAATTTGGCCCTGTCAACACCTTTGTAGAAATCCTCCACTACTCCATTCGAGCGCCAAATCAGTTTTTTGTGATAATCACCATTAGTTATACCGGTATAAGGTTCATCAGGATAATCACCGTATCCTATGACTCTCTTCTTAGAGAGACCTCCTCCGTAGAACCAATTATGTTTATTAAGGTATATGTCTGCTATGGCCAATATATCTGGAATATAGAATAAGTCTGTGGCTTCAGTTTGGGTATATATAGAATCTTCAACAACAGCAAGTCTTTCCATGTTTACCGGAGCGTTCATATCGTCCATTGAGATAGAACAGTTAACGCCACCTACTATGTAATGAGGATGTGGATTCTTTCCGCCGAATATAACTTGAGGGATAAACAGTTCTCTTTGAACATCGAGCATATTAAGGTAGTGAGCTACTGCAAGTAGGTGAACTTCGGGAGGTAGCTTTTGGTAATCCGGGTGGTCCCACCAATGAGCTGCAAATAAACCTAGTTGTCCGCTTTCAACCAGCTTCTTTATTTTTTTCTGAAATTCTCTAAAGTATCCGGGAGTGGCTTTGGGAAATTTTTTCGGATAAGCCCTTGTCCCCAGGAAATCAGGCATAAATTCATTGAGAACGCCGTATTTTTCAAGAATTACGTTAGCAAGAGCAGCAGTTTGAACCGGGTCAGCCTTTAAAGCTTCCACAGGAGATACCCAGTCTAAAGCGTGGAGGTGGTAAAAGTGAACTACATGGTCATGAACCTGAAGAGAACCGTACATTATATTTCTTATGTAATTGGCATTTTTAGGAATGGTTATTCCTAGGGCATCTTCAACCGCCCTTAAGGATGCCAATGCATGTATGGAGGTACAAACTCCACATATTCTTTGCGTGAATGCCCATACGTCTCTGGGGTCTCTGTTTCTCACTATAAGTTCTATTCCTCTCCACATAGTTCCACAGGACACAGCATCTTTCACTTTTCCTGTCTCTTCATCAACCATTATTTCAATTCTCAAGTGACCCTCAATTCTTGTAACAGGGTCTACTACTACTCTCTTCATCTATCACACCCCCTTATTCTTCTTCTTTGTTTGCAGATTTTCTAACCTTCGTTGCTATACCGTGGAGTATTGCGCCACCGGCTGCTGCAGCTGCAGCAACAGCACCAACCTTATCAGCCTTGCTCTCAATTCCGGGAACCGGAATTCCTCCGATTCTTTCGTAGAATGGTCCGTTATCCCAGAAGTTGTTCTCTGCACATCCGATACATCCGTGTCCTGACTGAATCGGGTAAGAAAGCCCGTTATACCATCTTAGGTTTCCACAGGAGTTGTAGGTCGTTGGTCCTCTACATCCAACTTTATATAGGCACCATCCTTTTTTAGCACCTTCATCGTCAAACTGTTCAACAAACTGACCTGCGTTAAAGAAGGACCTTCTGTAACAAGTATCGTGAATTCTATTTCCGTAAAACATTTTAGGTCTTCCCTGACTGTCAAGAGGCGGAATACTATCGAATAGAACCATGTACATAATTACTCCTGTCATTACCTCCGCTATGGGAGGACATCCGGGAACCTTTATAATAGGCTTATCTGTAATTACCTTATCTATAGAAACTGCATTAGTCGGATTTGGTTTCGCGGCTTGCACACATCCCCACGATGCACAGCTTCCCCAAGCTATTACTGCTTTAGCCCCTTCTGCACTCTCTTTAAGAATTTCTACGAAAGGCCTTCCTCCTATAATACAGTACATTCCCTCTTCGCCCAAGGGAGGATTTCCTTCAACCGCCAGTATATAATTGCCCCAGTATTCCTTCATTATCTTTTCTCTATGTTTTTCTATAGCTTCCCCTGCTGCCGCAGAGAGAGTATCGTCATACTCTAAAGAAATCATACTAAGCACTACGTCGGAAGCCAACGGAGTCGCGGAGCGGATGAAGCTCTCGGAACAACATGTACATTCTAGCCCGTGCATCCATATTACGGGAACCCTCGGTTTTGTTTCCATAGCTTTTACTACCTGTGGAACCATAGAAGGAGCAAGTCCCATTAAACCTGTAATGGTAGTAGCGAATTTAACAAAATC
>DQVZ01000265.1 GCA_015661465.1 Aquifex aeolicus | reverse complement strand
CTCGGATGAAGAAAGAAGAAGAGTTATAGAAAATATGTTTAAAGAGTTTAAATCTATTGTTTAAACGGGGGAAACTTCCCTCGTTTTTTGTTTTATTAAGGTATGTAATTTATTTTACTTACTTATGTAAAGAAATAAAATGTTTATTATGGGACCGGAGGATTACATAACATTAACACTCTGGTATTCAAAGATGAAGTTTATGAACACTATAATTGACATGTCTTTTTACGTTATCCCTACAATTTTAGGTGGTGCTGCTTTAGGTGTTTTCGGATACGGGATATACCAGACCGCTCAGGGATTGGTGAATACAACAACGGATGTTATTAAAACAGTAGCTTCTTTGGGAATAAAGGGAGCATTGTTTAAAATCGGATTAATCGGTTCAGGTATCACGGGAGCTATCTTAGGTAAAAAGACCTTAGGTGCGGTGAAAGGAGCTTTAAAGGGTACTGGATACTTCATAGCAAAGAAGTTTGATGTTCCTACTCCCGTTTTCCGTATAGGAAAAGATACAACTCCTTCATTTACAACAACCTCTCAACCTAAAACCGAAACCCAACAAGAACCTCAAAAAGAAACCGTTGTAATCACTGCTGATACACACCCAAGGGAGTTTAGAGAGGGATTGATAAAAATGCATAGATATACACCATGGGAAGAAGCAAAAAAAACAGAGAATTTTAAACCTAAAAAGATTGGTAATAATAAAACACTGTATGTTCCCAAAACTTACACATGAATCGAGAATCTTTTTTCAAGTATGAATTCATGAGCTAAAGATATAACTTCTTCTGTTAAAGAATCCGCTAAGCTTTCACCTACTAAGCTTTTTGCTCCATCATATAAGAATCCGTAACCTGCACGCTGAACTGTTTCAAAAAGCTCCTTTTTATTTTTTGCTTTTAGAGGAAAGTAAACAATATCCCCCACTTTTACATTTCCCATTTTAAGTTCATCTCTTTCAACGTATTCAAGTCTCTTAAATTCTTCCTTAACCTTATCCCACCACTCTTCCATTTTATCGCTCTCTTTTATTTCGATAACCCTCTTCCAGAACTCATACCACCTTGTTTTGTGAACAAAAATATCCCAATTTTCTATTATCTTTTCTCTCTCCTTTATACCAAGAGAATACATAACCAAGATGAAATGTCCTATGCTAAGAGTTAACAGAGGAGTTGCAAATTCTATATCGTATTCGTCCCAGGAAACATGCTTAAGTTCTGGACACTTTACCCCCCACACCACTATCTCAAATCTTTTTTCATAGAAGAAAAAATAGCTTGTAGGAATCATCACATACATCCTACCTTCTTCCTTTGCTATTTCAAGAGAAGGAACGATAAGAAGAGCACCGTTAGGGTCAAAATTTTTTTTAGTTTCAAGGTTCATGATAGAACCTCCTTTTTAATTTTTTACATATTTTCACATATATTCAATCTTTCAGTTTAGAGAGAATTAAGTAAAGCAAGTTTAAAGCGGGTGAATATTTTTTTATTTCACCTTCTTCTATGGAAAACGGTTTACTCTGTAGAGACAGGAGTAAAGCTGTAGGAAGTGTGAGTAAAATGGTAAATCTTTTCTCCAGGTTAGGGTCATTGATGTAAATGGTGTATTTGTTATCGCTACAATCCTCTACGAGCTTACCTTCTATTTCTTCTTCATTGTTATAAAGACGAGAAAGGAGAATCATAAAAGTTTCACTTACACTTTCAATATCTTCCTTATTACTACTCTCAAATTCAAACTTTAGCATACTTTCACCTCCTTTGTGATTTTACTGAAACAAAGAATTCAATCTCCTTAGCTTTTCCCATTTCTTCCTGAGTTTCGTGTAATTTTTTTGAAACTGAGCTATAACAAAAGGAAATG
>DQVZ01000291.1 GCA_015661465.1 Aquifex aeolicus | reverse complement strand
TATCCTTTAAGAGGTACTCCGGTACCTTCATAAAATAGAGACAAGTTAACGGTTATCTCATCCGGAGGAATTATCGGTTCTCCAGAGCTGTCGTCCACTGCTGGAGAAATCAGGTATGCTGGAATTACCTGAAGAGATAAGTCGTAAAATCCCTTTGATATACTTCCTTCTCCTCCTTCTCCCCCACCACAAGCTAAAATGCTAAAGCTAAAAATTGTTATCCCTAAAGCTTTTTTCATTTTCCTTACCTCCTTCAAAACTGACCTTCCCGAACCTCTTTCAGTCTTTCCTTGACAATCTTTTTTGGAAAGTTCCATTCTTTTTGAGAGTGAACATTTCCAGCACAAGACAACAAAAACATCAAGAATAGTAAAATCATAGCTTTCAATCTATACATCGTAAATTATAATATTACAACTTACTATACTCATCAAGAACATAGAAAATATAATAAAAATATTATGGATACGAAAAAGTTATTTCTGGGAACTTTGAGTGGATTTTCTCTAACCTTTGCTCAAGAAGTAAACCCTTTGTGTCCTGCACTTCAAACACTTTCGGATTTTTTACCTATGCTTCAACTGATAGGGATTACCGGGATTGCTGTAATTGTACTCGTGATATCGATTGGAGCATTCATAAGCGAGAAATACAGACACGGTCTTGTAGTTTTAATAGTTGGAGCTATTCTCACAATAGCTTTATGGGTTCTCCTAGAGGAAGCTAAACCGAGAATAGAATCAGCTGTTGAGAAGTGCTCGGGAGGAATAAGTGCAGTTTGGATATGGAAAAGTTAAGGAAAATTAACTTTAAGTTCCTGGAGTATCCCTTTAACGTATGGGGACTTGAAACTTTTGATATACTTCTAGGTTTCTTAGCTGGATTTCCTTTTATAATCTTAGCTTTCATTATAAACCTCTTCTTTTTCGTTTTAGGTATCCTTGTAATGCTTACGATTTTAGTATTTATCAGGAAAAAGAAAGAAGGAAAAGCTTTCAATTACACATACAGACTGTTTATAAGGAGTGTGAGAAAGCTTTTAGGGAAGAAAAAGGTAGTTTACGTATGATAGGATTTCTCGATGTACTCGAAAAGGAGGTATGGAAAAAGAGATTTTTTGCTGGATTATCGGTTTTTTTACTTTTCCTACTGCTGCTGAGTATACTGTTTCGGGGAGAAAGAAAAACATGGAAGGACAAAGTTTACGAGTATATCACCTGCAGGATGAATTTTACCTACGTTGATGTTGAAAGAGCTTATTTTAAATGTCCTTACACAACGAAGATGTTTGGATATGAACTTATGGTAAAGAACGAGGTAGAAGAGCTCAAAAAAAGCAAGGTATTCTCTTGGTTTTACACAAACAAAAGCTTAATAACGAGGGATGATGACGGGACTATAAGGGTAATCGGAAGGAGGATAACGGGAAGGTACGAGGGAAATGAAATTAAGGATGTCAGGGAATACAGAGCTTTAGTAAAGTTAGGAGTGAAGAATGGATTATACGTAATTTCAGTAGAGGAGTAGTAATATGGGTGCTTTAATAGAAGTGGTTCTTGCTCTTTCTCTTATTACCTTGCTTCTCTCTCCGATATGGTACTGGTATAACGCTTGGGAAACGAGAAGGGAAATAATGTATTCTCAGGAAAGAATAAAAAACTTTCAGAAGATTTTTGATGACACTTTCAATTTGATTATTGACTATGTAAGAGTTAACTGTTTAGATGGTTTTCAGGATGGGTCATGTTTGAATACATTACCCTATCCTTCAAGTATGACCAATGATGGAAACAACTTGATTGTGGAGTATTCAATAGATGTAAACCTACCGAACAGGGAAAAACTGGTAAATGAAGTAACCTATTTCTTTTCAAAAGCTGATTGCAAACAAACTTTAAATTCTGGTTCTTCTGTCAGATTTTTATGTCCAGACATTAACCTTATTTCTTCATATACAATCCCAATAACTTCGCTTGATAAACCTTTTCCCTTAAGTTTCAGAGTAATAAGGAAAAACGGGACTTACAAAGACTTTCAAGTTGATATACATTCTTTCGAAAGAAGGAAAGTTTTAAACGAAGAACTTTTCAGAGAAATATCAAATCTTCTGAAAGAATATCATTTAAGAAGAAGAGTAGAAGAAGCTTCAAACATATGTAGACCAAACGGAGGACTCAATTCCCAAGATGACATTTACATCCCTTGGGTCATGCAAGCT
>DQVZ01000175.1 GCA_015661465.1 Aquifex aeolicus | reverse complement strand
GAAAAAGCTTAAATTAAGGAAAAGAGATGGTGGTAAGAAAGCCGGCAGTTGCGGGTACTTTTTATCCAAGAGAGAAAGAGGAGTTAGAACACTTAATGGATTTACTCTGCGGTTCAGAACATCATGAAAAGATAAAGGCTAAATCCATACTCGTTCCTCATGCGGGATATATATACAGCGGAAAAACAGCCTGTCAGGTATACAAACAGGTTGAACTTCCCTCGAGAATAATTCTATTGGGTCCTAATCATACGGGCTACGGAGAACCTATTTCCGTTTACCATGGAGATGCATGGGAAACTCCATACGGAATAGTTGAAATAGATAAAGAGTTGAGGGAAAAAATTCTGGAGTTTCCTCACGCAAAAACGGATGAATTAGCACATATTTATGAACACTCCTTGGAAGTTCAAATTCCCTTTATTCAAAGGTATTCCAAAGCCGATTTCAAAATTTTGCCAATAATTGTAGCTTTCTTAGAATACGAAATCGCAAGAGAATTCGGAAAGTTTCTTGGAAAAGTTCTAAAAGATAAAGATGCATTTATAGTAATCAGCTCGGATATGAGTCATTATATTTCTGCCGATGAAGCAAGGAAGAAAGATGAAATACTTATGGCCGCTATGGAAAGACTGAATACAGAAGAGTTATATTTTAAGGCTATTCAATACAACATAACCATGTGCGGAGTTGTCCCTGCGGTAATAGGAATCGAAGCTGCAAAGGTTTTAGGAGCGAGAGAGGGAATAGTGGTAGATTACACAAACTCAGGTGAGGTAAACGGAGACTTTTCAAAAGTTGTAGCATACCTAGGAATGATTTTTATTTAGAATTTTAGACACTATAACACCTTCCCTCAATCCCCAATCGCTTACGATTATCTCTTCCTTTTCAAAAATTTCCAAGGTTTTTAAGAAGATACCTACCCCGGCTAATATAACTTCTGCCCTTTTGTCCTCGATTTGCTTGTAAAGCCTGCTTCTCTCTTTAGAAGGAATTTCCCTCAAAATTTCAAACCATTTCTTTATTTGTTCCAACGTAAGCTTTTTCCCGTGAACATCTCTAGGATTATAAGGATAAATATTGTATTCAAGGGCTACCAGTGTTGTAATAGTTCCTCCGAGGCCTACGAGGTTATCAACATTAGTCTTTATTTTCGTAATTCGTTCCTCCAAGAAACTTAAAAGATTTTCTATCTCTCCTTCTTCAGGCGGGTCGTGTTTAAAGAAAGTTTCCGTCAGGTTTACTATCCCAAACGGAAAGGAGATAAGTCTTTCAACGTTAAGTTTCTTTCCAAATATATATTCGGTAGAACCTCCTCCTTGGTCTATTACGCAGTTTTTACCTTCCAAGTTCAGAGAGTATGCTACCGCAAGATAGGCATATCTACCTTCTTCTTCTGGAGAAATAATTTTTACCTCTATTCCTAGATTTTTCTTTACAATATTCAGAAATTCCTGTGAGTTTTTAGCCTTCCTTAGGGCTTCTGTTGCCACAGCTACAATTTCGTTTGCTTTCAGTTTCTCTATATCTTTCTTATACTCTTCAAGAACCTGTAAAGTTTCCTTTATTCTATCCTCCTGAAGGAATCCCGTTTCCTTTACTTTAGTTCCCAAGGCCGTAATCCTTCCCTTTTCAAATATGATTTCCATTTTCCTGTCTCTTATTTCTGCAACTGTAAGTCTTATGGAATAAGAACCTATATCTATTGACGCTATTAGCATACTTTAGTATTATCGATAAAATCTTCTCTAATGTGGGTTTTAGGTCAGCATGACGAGCCTTATAGGAAAGCGCGGGAAACTATTCTCAAGCTTGTAGGAAACACTCCGCTGGTTAGGATAAAAAACGTTCTCCCTTCGGATATTCCTGAGAATATAGAGATATGGGCTAAACTCGAAAGTTATAATCCCGGTGGTTCTGTAAAAGATAGACCTGCCCTCAGCATGTTTCTGGATGCACTAAAAAAAGGAATAATAAAACAAGGTAAGGTCGTAATAGATGCTACTTCCGGAAATACAGGTATAGCCCTCGCGATGGTCGGTGCTGCTCTCGGAATACCTGTTGAGCTTGCAATGCCTGCAAATGTAAGTGAGGAAAGAAAGAAAATTATAAAGGCCTACGGCGCTAAAATATACCTCACAGACCCCCTTGAAGGAACTGATGGAGCAATACTCTTTGTGAGGGAACTTGTGGAAAAGCATCCCGATAAATACGTCTACCTTGACCAGTATAATAACCCTGCCAATTGGAAAGCACATTTTTATTCCACGGGAATAGAAATTTGGAACCAAACAAAAGGGCGAATTACCCACTTTGTTGCCGGGATAGGCACAGGCGGAACAATAATGGGTACAGGCAGAAGGCTGAAGATATACAACTCAAAAATCCAGATAATAGGTGTCCAACCTGCTTATCCCTTCCACGGAATAGAGGGTTTGAAACACATAGAAAGCTCAATTAAACCCGGAATATTCGATGAAACATTTTTGGACAGAACAATTTTTGTAGAAACTGAAGATGCATATTACTGGGCCCGTGAACTTGCAAGGAAAGAAGCCATATTTGTAGGACAATCTTCTGGGGCGGCATTGTGGGCTTGTATAAAGCTTGCAAGGGAACTCGCTCAAAGAGGTGAAGATGCAGTCATAGTTACTATCTTCCCGGACGGAGGAGAGAAGTATCTAACTACGGCTTTATTTTCTGATAGAGATTAGATAAATTACCTTTACAATATTTTTACATGGGGTTCTTAAAAGTTTTAGTAGGACTGTTAATTTTAGTATTTGCAGTAGCGTTTACTTACTATAATCTTCAACCCGGTGAAGTAAAGTTTTACGATTACAGCGTTAAACTTCCTATGTTCCTTCTTGTATTCATAAGCGTAGGATTAGGTTTCAGTGCTCCGGTAATCTATTACCAATTAAGGGAAAAGGCTCTTAAAAGGAGGGAAGAAAAGGTTTACCAACTGCTCAACCTGTTCTGGAGGGATTACTTAGGGAAAGCTTTCAATCTTCTCAGAAAATTCCTAATAATTGAAGAATTTCTACCATTCTACATAAGGACAAAAAAGGAATTCAGCGAAAGTTTGGATGTTCAGCTTGACCTTTACAACAAGGGAATAGCGGAAACGGCTTTAGCGGAACTTACCTTCAGAAAGGACTTAGAAGAGGCTATGATTCTTCTCGAAAATGCATTGGGGAAAAACCACAAAAACCAAAGGGCAAGAAAACTTCTTAGAAGCATTTATATGGTTTATGGAGATTACGAAAAGGCAGAAAATCTCCAGAGAGAGGTCCTAAAAGAGATTGAAAAAGAAAGGAAGGTAAAAGAGGAAAGAGTACTCGCCTCTATCCTCGCGGAAAAGTATATGGTTACAAAAGACGAGCTTATCCTAAAGGAACTTTGGAATCTTCCAATTTCCAAGACATCCGCAGCGTTGCTTTCCAGTATGGTGGGCGGAGGTGAAGTTTTTGAAGCTGCTTACAACTTAGGAATACTCCCTGAAGTGATAAAGATTATGGAGGAAAGGAATTTACTCACTCCGGAACTTTTGAACCTAATTGAAAATTACAAACATACTATTCCCGACGACGTTCTGTACTACGTATATCTTAAGTTAAATATGAATGAAAAACTAAAGGATATTAATCCTTCCCTCGGGGAACTTAAGGTAGTGAAGGATAATGATTCAAAGCTACTGGAACTTGTAAGAATATGGGAATGTGATGAGTGTGGTAAGGAATACGTAAGGTATAATAGTGTTTGTAGAAATTGTTTAGGAGTGAATACCTTGAAGATAAAGAGGGAGGAGGGCATTGATAATAGACCATACAAAGAAATCGGTTAAGTTTAAGGTTGTTTACCACGGGCCTGCCCTTTCGGGCAAAACTACGAATGTAGTTCAAATAGCTAAAAAGAGAGCCCAAGATATACTCAGTTTTGATACTAAACGGGAGAGGACTATTGTGTTTGATATGACAAAGGAAGTAAGGCAAATAGGGGACTTTACCGCTTCTTTCATCATATATACTGTACCGGGACAACACATATACTCCGACATAAGAAAAATGGTTATGAGGGGTGCTGACGGAGTGGTATTTGTAGCCGATTCTTCGGAAAGTAAATTAAAGGAAAACAAAGAATTCATAGAGGTTCTCGCAGAGGATTTGAAACTTTACGGAAAAACTGTAGAAGATACGCCTATCGTTGTTCAGTATAATAAAAGGGACTTAAAAGATGCTTTACCTGTTGAGACTTTAGAGACAGAGGTAAATACAATAGGAAAACCCTCTGTTGAAGCAATAGCTATAGAAGGAGTAGGTGTAGAAGAAACTCTCGATAAAATAATTTCCGAAATGCTGGAACGATTCGGGAGATTACTTAAATGATAAGCGGGGATTTAAAAAGTCCACAGGATTTATTGGAGGTTCTTTCGGGAATTCCACAGACAAAAAGTGGATATTTAAATCTACTCAGCAGGAATATATTCCTTTCTTTAAAGATAAATAAAAGTACCGTTGAAGGTTTTTATTCAAATATAGAAACAGGTAAAGTTAAAAATCTTTTAAATGCGTTGATATTTATCCTTTCTGAACTCCTTTACGAAACTGAAGGATATTTCTCTTTTGAAGAAGAAACCGCAATATCGAGTTTCAGAGAAGTAAAAGAAGATATAGAAAGTTTGGTTATAAAATCCACAATTTTAAGAAGGGAAATCGATGAAATACTTCCTTTAATAATCACAACGAATGTTGAGTTTAAATCCGAGCTTTCCGAGTACAATAAAAAAACTCTATTCGAAGTACTTGCGGATGCGGATGACGTTCTTGAAAAGCTAAGAGAGCTCAAGAAGTTTTTGGAAGAGGGTAAAGTTGAGATTAGTGAGATAAAAAAAATGGAGAGTATAGAAGAAATAGGAATCGATTATATACTGGAATCTGTAGAATACAAAAGGATTAACCTTTTAAAAATTCTCGAAAGTCTTAAGGTCTCAAACTTTACGGGATTCGTTGAAATAGAAGGTAAAGAAAAAGATATTTACATCTTTTTTAAAAACGGTGAAATTTTCGGTATTTACCCTGTATCGGTAGACATTTTTGATTATCTTATGGAATTTTACGGAGATTTTAAGGCCAGCATAGTAAAATTAAATGAAGAGTTTATAGATATTTTTGCCCAAGCATTTATAGGGAAACCCGTAATAGCTTCCGAGAGTAAATATATTTCCCTCGGAAAATTATTTCTCACACTTCTAAGTCTAAAAGAAAACGGAATAGTGAAAATAGTAAGGGGAAAAGAAAACTACATTTACGTTTTTAAGGAAGGAAAGTTACTTTCTGCCAAAAAGACCGATAGATGGGGTGATAACTGGAGAATTTTGTTTCCTAAAACTGACTACGTTTTTCTTTTTAAAGACATTTACGTAGCAAATGTAAATTACCTTTTCTATTTGTTTCTTCTAAATAAACTGAAAAATCTTATAGTTAAGTACTCTCTTTTTGATGAATTAAATCAACTAATTTCCAAAATTGCAGAAATTCCTTCTCTATACATCAAAAACGAAAGGATAAATACGATAAAGGTGTTGAGTAAAAAGGAAGAGAAAGAAGTACTTAAAATTTTTATTACGATATCCGAAAAGGTTATAGAAAAAATAGGAAAAGAGATTTTTGAAAGGGAGTTAGAGGAAGAAGTAAAACCGTATAAAGATATACTGAAAATTCTTAACCTATCCAATGAGCTTTACACTCGGGAAGAGTTCTCCGATAATCTTTTTAAATGAAATACTTCCCATGGCTTTTTTCACTACTGAAGCCCTATATCCCTTTATTTTTACTTTCTTTAGCAGGTTCAGTACTACAGTCGGCGGGAGCTACCGCTGTAACACTGGTCATAAAAAATGTTGTTGATAATGTCCTTATTTTGAAAAACCAAGAAGAACTTTTAAAGTATGTGATTTTGCTTCTTGGTTCGGCAACCCTTATGCAACTTGGTTTCTTTATATCCACATTTACACTGGTTTACATATCCGAGAAGCTGGTTATGGTTTTAAGGAATCAGGTATACGAAAAACTTTTGAAAGTCCCGCTAAACTACTTTATTCATTCTCCCTCAGGAGATTTAATAAGTAGGGTTGTAAGTGATTTGGAAAGCTTTAAACAGGTTTTTGGTGAATATCTGCCTAAACTCGTAAGGGAGCCTATTGTTGTAGTAGCTCTATTCGGTGTTTTACTCTATAGAGATATCCTTCTTACAGGTCTAATCTTCTTACTTTTTCCTTTCATGGTGATTTTTACAAAGTATTTTTCAAATAAGAAAAAGAAACATCTTTCAATGCAAAGAGAAAAGGTTTCTCTTCTGGCGAGTGTTCTAGCTGAAACCTTCAAAGGTATAGAAAATATAAAAATTTTCCTCGCGGAAAAGCTCTTTTTAAAAAAGTTTACGGATTTTTCTGAAAAATTCTTTAAATCTTCGGTAAAGATAAACCTTTATATAATCGGGAATACCGTAGTTAACTACATTTTCGGTTATTTCGTTGTAGCGATTATACTTTTTGCAGGAGGGCTGAGGATAGTAAGTGGAGATATCACCACAGGTGATTTTATATCCTTTCTCACTGCACTCTTCATGATTCAAAAGCCCATAATGGAAGTTCAAAAAGCGGTAATGAACCTTAAAGGTTCCACTCCTCTCTTTGACCGTATACTTAGCATTCTCAATCTTTCTGAGGAAAAGGAAGGGGATAAAGAATTCGAAGGCTTAAAAGATACCATTATTTTTAAAGGTGTTTCCGTGGAAGTTGACGGGAATAGGATATTGAAGGATATTGATTTTACCCTAAAGAAGGGTGATAAGGTGGGAATTAAAGGCCATACTGGGAGCGGAAAAAGCACATTTATAAAATTAATTCCCAGACTCATTGAGTATAAAGGAAGTATCTTCCTCGATGGAGTAGAGCTCAGAAATCTTAAACTCATGAGTTTAAGAAGGAAAATAGGATTTCTCAGTCAGGAGGTGATACTTTTTCGAGGTACCGTAAGGGATAACCTTTTGATAGCCAATCCACAAGCTAAAGATAAAGAATTGATAAAAGCACTTGAGTTAGCAAAGTGTGATTTTGTCCTAAATTCCCAAGAGCTGCTTGATATGCGTATTGAAGAGGGAGGGAGAAATTTATCGGGAGGCGAAAAACAAAGACTGGCAATAGCACGAATATTCCTTAAAAATCCCGAAATAATTATACTAGATGAAGCGACTTCCGCCTTAGATGCAAATACAGAACAAGAGGTTATAGACAACCTTTTTAAATACTTTTCGGATAAAACATTCTTTGTGGTTGCCCATAGACCTTACAGCTTTAAATACTGTAATCTTTTAATAGAACTCGAGGAAGGCGAAATTAAGAAGGTGAGTATCAATGCTCAAATTAGCTGAAATTTCTATTAAATTATAAATACTTACAACTTTAGCGCAGAGGTGGAAGAATGTGGCAAGAGTACGATAGTTGCGGTGTAGGATTTGTATGCGATATTTACGGAAGAAAAAGTTATGAAATTTTAAAGCGAGGTATCGAGGCTGTTAAGAATTTAACCCATAGAGGAGCGATAGGCGGTGACGGTAAAACCGGAGATGGGGCGGGAATACTTACGGAAATTCCTAAGAAGTTTTTTCTAAAAGAAATAGAACGGTTAGGGTATAACCTTTCCGACGAAAACAATTTAGCAGTCGGAGTGTTCTTTTTATACGAACCTATTGAACCGAAGATAGAGGAAGCCTTTATAAGTGAAAGTATAAAGGTTATCGGCTGGAGAGATGTTCCGATAAATCCCGAAGCTGTTGGAGAAGTTGCTCTTAAAGTAATGCCTCAGATACGCCAGCTTTTCTTGGATATGAAAGGTATTCCTGAAGAAGAAAGAGAACTTAGACTTTACTTCGTAAGAAGAAAAATAGAAAGAAAATACGAAGATAAGGTTTACGTTGCTTCACTTTCTACCAGAACAGTTGTTTACAAGGGTATGCTCGTAGCTCCTCAGCTGGATAACTTCTATCAAGACCTGCTGAATGAGGATTTTGAAACATCCTTCGTATTATTCCACCAAAGGTACTCTACAAATACTCTTCCAAACTGGAGATTAGCACAGCCACTCCGTTATTTAGCCCACAACGGAGAAATAAACACAATTCAAGGAAATAGAAACTGGATGCTTACTCTGCAGCACGAACTTGAACATGAGCTATTAAAAGGGAAAGAAGAACTTGTAAAACCGTTAGTCTCCCATGAGGAAAGTGATTCAGCTTCTTTAGATAGGGTATTTGAGCTTCTATGTCTCGTAGGGTACAAGCCGGAACATGCAATGTACATGCTTATACCTCCAGCTTGGGAAACAGTTCCCGGACTCTCGGAAAAGGTTAAAGCTTTTCTAGAGTATGAATCTCTACTTATGAAGCCGTGGGACGGTCCTGCGGCAATTGCCTTTACCGACGGCAAAGTTATCGGAGCTCACCTCGATAGAAATGGTCTCAGACCTGCGAGATACGTAATTACGAAAGACGGATTTGTGGTTCTTGGTTCCGAAGTTGGTATGGTGGATTTAAGCGGTAAAGAAGTAGTGGAAAAAGGGAGATTGGGACCTGGTGATACGATAATCATAGAAATTGGAGAAGGAAAAATAAAGAAAACCAAAGAAATTCTAGAAGAGCTAGCAAACTCGAAACCCTATAAAGAATGGCTGGACGAACATCTGCTCAGACTTTCTGAAATAGAGAATAACTACAAATTGGAAAAGCCGAAGGATGACCCCGATAGAAAAAGAAAACTTGTGGCTTTCGGTTGGAGCGAAGAGGAAATAAAGAATCAGATAAAGTACATGGCTGAAAACGGAAACGAAATGACCTGGGCTATGGGAGATGACACACCATT
>DQVZ01000170.1 GCA_015661465.1 Aquifex aeolicus | reverse complement strand
TATGTGGAGCGCTGCACCTATTGCAATCATTTCGTTTATTTTGTAAGCCACTGCCGGAGTTAATCTCATAAACTGGAATGTAGTGTGCATTTTGGACAAAGCGTTTGTATAATACCCGGAACCAGGAGGATTTTCCATTAAGTCTTTATCTCTAAAATCAACACCCATTCCGGAAACTCCGAAAGCACCTATACCCAAAGCAAGTCTTTCATTTACCTTATGTACTATTCCGACCTCGGGAACCATAAAAGTATCTGCATCACTTTTAACTTTTCCGTTAGTTGTTGATTTTATTGTTTTACCACTTTCATCAAGTAAAATCATCTTTGAACTTACCTTTACATCGGGCATAAAGAGTATTCCACCGAAACTCAAGAAGAATTTTTTCGTGTTGAAGTGACTCATCCAAGCGGGATTTCTAAATATAGAGTCGATGGGTCCTACGGGCATTCCCGTTCCTATTCCTCCCATTCCCCGTGAAGCGGGACCTATTCCTATAAGATTGTCCCCATTGGTTGCAAAGGAAAAAGGAACTAAGGTTAAAATAGAGCCTATTGTCAAAAGTTCCTTTTTCATAATTTCTCCACCTCCTTTTTATGTGTTATTAAACATTAGTGAATATCCACTTTTTGATAGATTTTACTTATAATTTATTGAGGCTTCTTTATATAAAGAGTTTATAATATGCTATTATTTTTATTTCCCAACAGGTTTTCACTGATTCGTTTAAAATTTTTAAACGGAGGTAAGAAATGGCGGTAATAGTAAGAATTCCTACTCCTTTAAGAAGATTAACCAACGGCCAGGGAGAAGTTGAAGTAGATGCGAAAAGTGTTAGAGAAGCTATAGAAAAACTAGAAGAGCAGTTTCCCGGTTTTAAGGAAAGGTTAGTGGACGAGAACGGCGAGCTGAGGAAGTTTGTTAATCTTTACGTAAACGATGAAGATGTGAGATTTTTAAAAGGAATGGATACAGAATTAAAAGATGGAGATACACTCTCTATAGTTCCAGCCATCGCAGGCGGTTAATCCCTCTTTATTAACTCTTCTAAAGCCTTATTTTCAAGAGCGAAAACTTCTGATATTCCCCCTCTGGCACTTACACCTATAATCCTATCTGCAAAGGAAGCAACTACTTCTCGTAATGTAACTACTATAAATTGAGCTTCTTTGGATTTTTGTCTTATAAGTTCTCCTACTTTCCTCGCATTTACTTCATCCAGATGAGCGTCTACTTCATCAAAATAATAGAATGGTGAAGGCTTATATTCCTGTATCGCAAATATCAGGGAAAGAGCAGCAAGGGTCTTTTCTCCTCCTGACATTGCTTCAAGATACTGAACGTCTTTACCCCTAGGTTTTACAGTAAGTTGTACACCTCCTGAAAAAGGGTCTTCTTCGTTATCAAGGAACATCTCAGCTCTACCGCCCGGCGATAGAAAAGAGAAGATTCTTTTTAGATTTTTATTAATAGTATTGAAGGCTTCGAGAAAAACTTTTCTCTTTTTAGCTTCTATCTCTTCTATTAAATTTTTAATAGCTTTACTTTCCTCTTTCAATTTAATTTGTTTCTCTTTATACTCGTTAAAACGGCTAAGCTCTTGCTCATAATCTTCCTGTGCACGGAAATTAACATTACCGATAAGTTCTATTTCCCTTTTAGCTTTATTTATTTCCTCTCTAAGTTTAATTACACTTTCTTTTACTTCTCCTATTTCTAAATCCTTATACTCTGAGAGCTTTTCTTCTATAGCACTTAGTTTATCCTCAAGACTAATTATCTCTTTTTCCCTGTCATAAATTTTCTCTTTCAATTCTTCTTCCTGTAGTTTTAATCT
>DQVZ01000106.1 GCA_015661465.1 Aquifex aeolicus | reverse complement strand
TATGACGTATTAAAATAACTATCACTCATGAAACCCGTAATCAGGTTTTCCGAACTATATGAAGTTAAGAAGCTCCTTAGGAAGACAAGACTTCACACTGTATGTGAAGAGTCCAGATGCCCTAACATATCGGAATGTTTTGGTAATAAAACAGCTACCTTTATGATTTTGGGAACCCATTGTACACGCAGGTGTGCATTTTGTAATGTAGAAAAGGGATTTCCACAAAAGATAGACCTAAAAGAACCCTATAGACTCCTTGAGGCTGTAAAAGTCTTAGGATTAAAGTACGTTGTAATAACTTCTGTAACGAGGGATGACCTTCCTGATGGAGGAGCTAAACATTTTGCCAAATGTATAAAAGTTCTGAAAGAGAATATTCCAGATATAAAGGTAGAAGTTTTAATTCCTGACTTCCGAGGGAATAGGGATGCTCTTGAGATAGTTTTAGCTCAAAAACCGGTTGTGCTTAATCACAATATTGAAACTGTGCCTAGATTGTATCCTACAGTAAGAATAGGAGCCGACTACAGAAGAAGCTTGGAAATTTTAAAATGGAGTAAAGAAATAGACAGAAGTATTTATACGAAATCTGCAATAATTGTTGGGTTTGGAGAGAATAAAGAAGAAATAATTAAAACCATGGAAGACTTGAGAAAAGTCGATTGTGATTTTCTAGTAATAGGACAGTATTATCAGCCTTCACTCAAGCATCATCGCGTAGTTAAGTACTATACAGAAGAGGAATTTAAAGAATTAGAAGAAATAGCCTATGACTTGGGTTTTAAATTTGTAGTAAGCAAACCAAATGCAAGGAGTTCTTACAAGGCATTTGAAAGTCTTCTCAGCACATAGCCCTCAAGAGAATAAAACTTTTTTTCTTCTTCTCCGCCTTTTTCGTGGTCGTATCCCAGAAGGTGGATTATGCCGTGTACGATGAGTCTTTTAACCTCTTCTTCTAAAGTGTGTCCGAATTCTTTAGCTTGTTTTTCTGCAGTATCTTGAGAGATTACTATATCTCCAAGTATTTTATAGCCGTTAAAGATTTCATTAAGAGGAAAGGATAGAACGTCTGTAGGTCCATCTTTTCCACGATAAACTTTATTTAACTCTTGAATTTCTAAATCGTCCGTTATATAAATGGAAAGTTCTACACCTTTAAGACCGAGGGAGGAAAGAGCTTCCTTAGCCCACTCTTCAAGAATTTTCTTTTTTATCTTCCTCTTCTTGAGTTTTACCAGAACTCTGTTCTCTGGATTTCTCATATTGTTCATATGCATTAATAATCTTAGCAACTATAGGGTGTCTTACAACATCACCTTGTTTAAAGAAGATGAATTCTATCCCTTCAATTCCTTGCAGAACTTGAATGGCTTCAATTAATCCTGATTCCTTTTTCTTTGGAAGGTCTATTTGGGTTACATCTCCCGTAATTACAGCTTTGGAACCGAAACCTATTCTTGTGAGAAACATTTTCATCTGGTCACGTGTAGCGTTTTGGGCTTCGTCAAGTATAATAAACGCGTCATTAAGAGTCCTCCCTCTCATGAAAGCAAGCGGAGCAATCTCTATAATGTTCCTTTCGAGCATATAGCTAGCTTTGTCGTAATCAACCATATCGTAAAGGGCATCGTATAAAGGCGTAAGATATGGATGAACTTTCTCCGCTATTGTACCGGGTAGAAATCCCAGCTTTTCACCTGCTTCTACAGCCGGTCTTGTGAGAATTATCTTATTAACCTTTCCTTCCTTCAAATGTTGAAGGGCCATAGCCATAGCGAGATATGTTTTTCCTGTTCCTGCAGGACCTATACCAAAAACAATGTCATTTTCCTTTATAGCTTCAACATACTTCCTCTGGGTTTCTGTTTTAGGAACTATAGCTTTTTTTCTATGGGTTATTAAGATAACTTCTTCTTCTAATTCCTTTTCTTCTTTACCATGCCCACTTTCAATCCGATAAGCTTCTATACTCTTTAAAAACTGCTTTGCGTATTCTTTGACATCTCCAGCGGTAAGCCTTTCATGTTGAAGGCGTTTCAAAACAGCCTTTAAAAAGTTAATAAAACTTCTTACCCTTTCTTCTTCCCCCTTAATGATTAATTCAGTTCCCCTGGGAACTATTCTTACATCGAAGAATTTCGTAAAAAACTTTATGTTCTCATCTCCCCTTCCTACTATAGCATAGAACCTCTCATCGTATTTCCCTAAATCGATTCTTTCTTCTACTAAAACTTTTTCCATGTATATTAATTTAGTTTAAAATTTGGTTAAAAATTCATTTATAATATGCTTTTTGCTAAAATCCCACGGAGGTGAAGGATTGACGGTTCTTCAGCAAATAGCAAAAGAAGTTTATGAAGAAACTAAAGTAAGACTTCACGCGAGAAATGTTGAAAGAGTAATTCAAGCTCTTTTAAAAACCGGAGACTTCTGGAAAGTTGTAGATTATTCGGATTTGCCTGTACCTGCAGCTTCCGGAATTATTAAGCGACTTTTAAGTGAAGGTTACGTATTCATAGACGAAAACGATAATATTCTTCTTACCCAAAAAGGTATTGACCTGGTAAAAGAACTTGGTATTGAAAGTTTTGAAGATTACAGTTGTTCAGCATGTGAAGGAAGAGGTATTCCCTTCTACGGTGATAAAGAACTTTACAGAACCTTTGTTGAAATAGCAAAAGATAGACCTACTCCCGTTCAGCAATACGACCAAGGAAGCGTCACACCGGAAACAACTATATCCAGAGTCCTCTTCCTCGATAGTAGGGGAGACCTAAGAGGTAAAGAAGTTATCGTAATGGGTGCGGAAGATGATTTAACTGGACTTGCCATAGCTTTAACAAGAAAAGCAAAAAGGGTTGTAATTATAGATATAGATGAAAGACTTATAGACTTTGACAATAGGATAATAAAGGATCTCGGGATAGACAATGCAGAGGCTATGGTATGGGATTTAAGAAATCCTTATACTGAAGACTTCTTAGGAAAGTTTGATGTATTTATCACCGACCCTCCTGAAACTTTTGCGGCATTTAGAGCATTTATAGGAAGGGGAATAGCTACACTTAAAGACGCCGGCTGTGCGGGATATTTTGGACTGACTCTCAGGGACAGTTCTATATTTAGATGGAAAGAGTTTCAAGAAACACTTATAAATGAATACGGTGTGGTTATTACAGACATTGTTCAGGACTTTAACCACTATATGAATTGGGAGTATCACCCCGAAACACGTGCCGCTCAAATAGCTCCTGTAAAGAAGAATCCAACCGATATATGGTACAGATCTGCTTGGTATAGAATAGAGACTCTTCCGGGATTCAAAAGGTGGAATGAACCCATATCCGACGAGGTGTTCTACCTTGACGAAGAGAGCTCTACTACTTAGTTGCTTTTTTTTTACGCTTCTCTCCTTTCCCTTTTCAACCTATAGATGGAGTGTTCCCCCGGAACCCAGTTTGTTTGATGAGGAAGAGGTATTAAATTTAGAACAGATAGAGAAGAAAATTCCTGGAATTTATAAGGAAATTTTGCAGAATCTAAAAACTCCGGATGAAGCCAGACCTAGCATTTGGCCTGTGGTAGGAGTTGTTACTTCAGATTTCGGGTGGAGGAGAAGAAAGAGATATAAAGAGTTTCATGCCGGGATAGATATAGCTGCTCCTATAGGAACACCTATAGTAGCTACAGCGGACGGAATAGTTATTTTTAGCGGATATGTAAGAGGATATGGGTACGTAGTAGTTATATATCATGGCTACGGATATACAACTGTTTACGCTCACATGTCTGGAAGAGAGGTGAGTGTAGGAGAAGTAGTTGCAAAAGGAAAAGTGATAGGATACGTGGGAAACACGGGAAGATCCACGGGACCTCACTTACATTATGAAGTTTTAAAGTACGGTATAAGACAAAACCCTATACTTTTTCTTCCTTAAGCTAATCCTCTCTTTCTCAATTCGTCTTCATATATCCTTTTCCAAAGGATATTCCACTCTGGGCTGCCCTCAAGTATATCCCTCGAATACTTTTTAATTCTCTTTCTTACTTCCCTTTCTATTTCCTCTTCTATCTTCAATGCACCAAGGACTATCTCCCTTATCCTTCTTCTTATTACCGGAGGGTCCTCGTAAATTTCTACACTTTCATCTTCCATTATTAAGTTCATAATCCTATTAATTATCTGATTTAATCTTTCTCTTTTATCAATATTAATATCCATTTCTTCCGCTAACTTTTTCTTTACTGCTAAAAATGCAGTTCTGTAGTCTATATTTTCCTTTTCAAGGATGTCCAGATTTTGTTTTAAAACCTCTTTAGCTTTTTCTTCAAGCTTTTTTTCCTCTTCAATTGCATCTTTAAATATTCTTATTATCTTTTTCTTAAATATTAATGGGTCATCGAGTTCTAAAATTTTTTCTTTATTGGCAAGTTCTTCTACTATAGATTCTCCTATAGCTTCTATTAACCTATCAGGTAACCTCATTATAGAACATTATACACATATTTTTCTACAGAAAACTTTCCAGTAAATTCTTTACCTCTTCTGTATATTCTCCATTTTTTTCATTAATTATCAAAGGTTTATCACATTCTAGGGGACCTTTAATATTTTTTATTGAAGTAATTATAGATAATTTTGCTTTCTTTTCTATTGTGGGGTATATAAAACTTAGAAATCTTGCAGGTAAATTATTTTTATCTAAAAGATTAAAAGCTTCATAGAGCCTAAAGCTGGGAATCAATATATTTAAATACCCACCATCTCTTAGTAAATATGCGCTTGCCTTTAAAAAATCCTTTAAAGTTCCCCAAACTTCAAAATGATAAGGGTTTAATTTTGATGTATAGTTTAAAGGATAAAAAGGAGGATTAGTTACTATAACATCACAAAATTGTTTCGGAAAAAGGTTTTGTATTTTTTTAACATCTCCTCTTACAACTTCTATTAAATTATTAAGTTTATTTAAACGGATATTTTCCTCAAGAAGTTCTATCATCTTTTTATCAATTTCAACTGCTATAACTTTCACCCTGTATTTTTTTGCTAAAACTATGGATAGGAAACCAAAACCGGCTCCCAAATCTATAACCAAGGATTCCCTTTTTACGCCTCTTATTTTAGAAAGGAACAAAATAAGGTCTACGGAAACTTTATGGTCTTGGGGCTGGTAAAGAAATATTTTTCCCCTGAAGAAGGGAAATGGGTTTTTATCTATACCTTTCAACTAAATCCAGCAATGCCCTTACTTTTTCGGTTGCTTTTTCCCACTCCTTTATCTCTTCCATAGTTTCTGCGGTAGCTTGTTTCTTGATGGCCTTTTCAAATTCTTCTCTTAGTTTTGACTCAGGAGGAAGCTTGCCGAGTTCATACCCCTCTTCTGTGAGGATTAAAACCTTTTTAGGAGTTACGTCTAAAATCCCGTAGGTAACAACTACTCCGTTTTTATCGTCGCCATTGAAGTACACTAGTCCGGGCTTTAGAAGGGTCATTAAAAACATGTGATTTTCAAGGATTCCTACTTCTCCTTCAACAGTTGGAACATTTACACTTTCAACTTCTCCCGCGTAGAGCAATCCCTGTGGAGAAACTATTTCTACCTGTATCATAAATTGTTAGTATAATATCAGAATGAAAAGAAAAAAAGAGGATTACACTGCAGAGGCAATAAAGGCCGTATCAGGTCTTGAACATGTTCGCCTGCGTCCCGCTATGTATATCGGAGATATAGGAGAGCGAGGACTTCATCACCTTATCTGGGAGATATTAGATAACGCGGTAGATGAAGCGGTAGCAGGATATGCAAGAAATATTTCCCTTACAATACATTTGGACGGCTCCGTTACAGTTGAAGATGACGGTAGAGGTATACCTGTAGACATCCACCCTGAAACTGGGAAGCCTGCAGTGGAAATGGTTTTTACTATGCTGGGTGCAGGGGGTAAGTTTGAAAAGAAAGTATATACGTATTCGGGGGGACTCCACGGTGTTGGAGCTTCGGTGGTGAATGCT
>DQVZ01000202.1 GCA_015661465.1 Aquifex aeolicus | reverse complement strand
TTTAAGTTTTCATGCAGGGATAAGTATATATCCGGAGGATGGAAAAAATTATTTAGAACTGTATGAACGAGCATATATCGCCCTGAAAGAAGCTAAAAAGGGAGCTATTGGAGAAATAGGTTTCTTTAACAAGGAAATGGAGGATAAAGCGGAGAAGTTTTTATCTGTAGAGAAACTAATCAAAAAAGCTGTTGAAAATAAGCTTTTTATACTCCACTTTCAGCCCTATTACAGGTTGAAGGATTTGAAAGTTGCCGGGTTTGAAGCTCTAGTTAGGATAAAGCCCGGAAAAAAGCTTATATATCCGGGTGAATTCATAGAGCTTATAGAAAGAGGAGTTTTCGCCGACGAATTTGAAGAATGGATGTTTGATGAACTTTCAAGAATACTTTCCAAATGGAGAATACCTATATCTGTAAACCTCTGTGCAAGAAGCTTTAAAAATGATAAAACGATGGAAAAACTCATAGAGCTTTGTAAAACCTTTAAGGGAAATCTCGTGCTTGAAATTACCGAGAGACTTCTAATAGAAGATATAGAAAGAACGAAGAAAGTTTTGGGTAGCTTTAGAAGTTGTGGCAAAGTAGCTTTAGACGATTTCGGAACGGAATATTCGTCCCTCTCTTATATGAGGGAACTTCCCATAGATATAGTCAAAATAGATATGTCATTTATAAGAGGTATGTTAAATAATAAAGCGGATAGAGCTTTAGTAGAGGTAATTGTCTCTTACGCAGAAAAGATAGGATTAGATAGCTTAGCAGAAGGAATAGAGAAAGAAGAACAGTATAAGATTTTAAAGGAGTTAGGGTGTACTTACGGGCAGGGATTTTACTTTGCAAAACCTATGCCTGAAGAAAAGGTGGAAGAACTCTTGAGGAGAGAAGGTTTAACTTCTTTGTAATGTTCAAGATTTTAGAATGCGTAAAGTATTTAGGACAACGCTTACGGAAGAAAGAGCCATCAAAAGACCGGCAAATTCTGGTTTTAGATACAGTCCGTAGCTGTGGAAAACTCCTGCAGCAACGGGAATAAACAGAGTATTGTAAACAAATGCCCAGAAGAGGTTTTCCTTTATCTTTCTATAAACCCTTTCCGAGAACTCCATTATTTCTACCAGTGAAAAGAGCTTATGAATTATCACATCTCCCGATATCTTTGCTAAATCTGTGCCTTCAAGTATCGCTACACCTATGTCCGCTTTTGCAAGGGAAGGAGCATCATTTACTCCGTCCCCCACCATACAAACCTTTCTACCTCTCTTTTGTAAATCTTCAACAATTCTGAGCTTCTCCTCAGGTTTTACTTCAGCAAAAACCTTATCTATTCCCAACATCCTCGCAAGCTCCTTTGCATTTTCCTTCCTGTCTCCAGTAAGGAGAATTACCTCTATGCCTTTTCTTTTAAGGTTTTCTATAACTTCTCTTGCTTCTTCTCTTATCTTATCCCTTAGATAAAACAGGGCGAGAAGTTTTTCCTTAGTTCCGAAACCTACAATCTGGTACCCATTATCGGACTTAATTCCCCATATTTCTCCTTTTCCTACGACATAATCTCCACACTCAACACCGACCCCCAAGATTTCTCTGCAGCCCGAAAGTTCTACCTCACCTTTAACTTTATCTTTTAAAAAGTTCCTTAGAGCTTTCGCTACAGGATGGTTTGAAAACTTTTCCATGGAGTATACAATTCCAAGAATATTTTCATCTTTAACTTCAACTTTTTCAACTATAAACTTTCCTTCCGTCAACGTTCCTGTTTTATCAAAGATTACGGTGTTAATCTTCGGGAAAACTTCAAAGATTGAAGATTTTTTTACCAGCACACCCTTTTTGAGGGCTTTAAAAATCCCTACGGAAACGGCAAGAGGAACGGCAATTCCGAAAGCACAGGGACAAGAAACCACGAGCACAGCAAGGGAAAATTGGACGGCTTTCTGAATATCTCCCACTTTAACAATCCAGAATAAGAATGTCAAAATAGAAAAGATAACCACGAATCCCACAAAGTACTGGGAAATTTTATCTGAAACCTGCTGAATTCTCGGCTTTTCCCTTAAGGTACTTTCCACTAAGTTCTTAATTTTGTTTATGAAGGAGCTTTCAAAAGTCTTTTCTACTTCTACAACTATATAACCCTTCTCAACAATAGAACCAGAGTAAACAGTATCCCCTTTTCTTTTCAGTATCGGGAGCGATTCTCCCGTAATTACAGATTCGTTTACCAAAGCCTCTCCTTGCACTACTTTTCCGTCGAGTAAAATCTGGTCACCACCCCTGCAAGCGATTTTTTCACCTTTAAATACTTCCCTTACGTTTTTTTCTATTTCTTTATCTCCCTTAACTACCTTTACAGTTTTAAAAGAAATACTGAAAAGATTTTGTAATCCCTCGGTTGCTTTTTCCCTCGCCTTTTCTTCTATAAATTTTCCGAGTCTTACAAAAGTAATTAGGAAAACATTAGTTTCAAAGAAAGGGTAAGTATTTATAAAGTTCAGGTATGCAAGAATGCTATACAGATATGCACCGGTGGTTCCGAGAGCAACAAGCGTATCCATATTCCCTATACCCTCTTTTAGGGAGCTGTAAGCTCCCTTGTAGAACTTCAATCCCGCGGTAAATTGAACTAGGGTAGATAGAAACAATTGGATTTCTAAGTGATAGGGAATCTTTAAAAACATTGTGGCCAGCACCAAAAGGGAGGAAATCCCGCTAAGGACTAGAAAAACCTTTTCGTAGTTATCCTTTCTTCTTTCTACGAAATAGCCAAGCTCTTCGATTTTTCTTATTATTTCCTCTTCCGATATTTCCGAAGGATTCCACTCTACTTCAACCTCTCCCAATTCAAAAGAAACATTTACTTTCTTGACTCCTTTAGTTTTTTTAAGTGAAACTTCTATAATCCTTGCACAGTTTACGCAAGTCATACCGTAAACTTTAAAGTTCCGTTTCATAAGGTTTTAATGTATTGCGGGTAAGTGTTAATTCACCGAGAAAATGAAGATAAAGTTTTAAAAGAGCTTTTCTGTAAGATATATAACATGTTTACCCTGCTGATAGATATGGACGGAGTACTAACAAAAGATAAAGAGTTGAATCTATTCGATTTTGCACCTCAATTCATAAGCTTTTTAAAAGAGAAAAAAATCCCCTTTAGGATAGTCTCCAATAACTCTACCCGTTCTCCTGAGCTGATAGTCAGCAGACTCAAAGAAAAAGGACTAAATATAGAGGTAGAAGAGTTTATCTCCCCGGTTGCGGTACTTCCTCAGTATTTAAGGGAAGGAAGGGTAAAGTCTGTTTTCGTTATAGGAACGGATATGCTAAAGGATTTTTTAAAGGAACAAGGATTTGAGGTAAAAGATAATCACGAAGTAGATGCTGTAATTATAGGTCAGGATAAAAGTGTTAATTTTGAGAAAATAAAGAAAGCAACTTCGGCGGTATTTTTGAGTAAAGCTAAGATAATACCTGTAAACAGGAGTAAGATTGTCAAAGACAGCGATGGGTTTTACTTCCCCGGTGCAGGTTCATACGCAGAAATGCTCAAAACAGCTACTAATTATAAAGAGGAAATACCTAACTTAGGAAAACCCTCTAAGGAATTTATAGAACTTGCTCTGAGGGGACTTCCTAGAAAAAAAGTATTTTTAATAAGTGACGATATATACACAGACCTTATGGGAGCAAAAGAATTAGGAATAGGAACTATCTTTATGACTACCGGGAAATATTCCGCCGAAGAATTAAAAAAGGCAAACTTTAAACCTGATTATGTGTTCAATAGCTTAAGAGAATTGAAAGCCGAGATTGAACAGTGGCTTTCCTCTTCCTGATACTGCTTATCTTTTATTACTTTGGTTTTTCAAGAACTCTGGAAGTCTATTCCCAGGAACTTGAGATTGTAGGTTCTAAGATAATCGCGAAGGGAAACGTAGAGCTTTATTACAAGGACTATTACGTAAAAGCTAATAAGGTAGAACTTTTAAAGGATAAAGAGGTAATCTACGCATATGAGGATGTTTACATAAGAAATTTTAAAACAAGGCTTGAAGTAAGAGGTAGCTTTGCTCATGTGAATATCAAAAAGAATAAAGCTTATTTCCTTAACGCGAAGGGAAAGTTCAAAGAATTTAACTTTGAAGCAAAAAAAGTTCAGCAGGTGGATAAAGAAAAGTTTAAGGTATACGATGCCCTAATAACTACTTGCCCTCTCGAAGATAAAGAGCTTACGCTCTGCATTTTCAGGGCAAATATAACAAGAGAGAGAGCCCTAATATTTCACAATAGGTTAAAGTTCTTTAAAGTCCCGATATTCTACCTTCCCATCTACTTAGTGCCACTTGGAGGGAGAAAAACTGGGCTCCTTACTCCTAGGATAGGAAGTACAACTTACAGTCCATTTGTGTACATTCAGCCTTTTTTCTGGGCGATAAGTAGGGATAAAGATATAACCTTTTCTTTTGAGTACAGAAAAGACCAGATGAAAGGTATAGGGATAGAATACAGGCAGGCAATATCTAAAAGAAAAATTTTTATAACCCAGTTCTCCCTTTACAGGGAAGACAAGTATAAAGGTGATTGGTGGGAAGGTAGAGAAATTTACAGAAGAAATCGTTACAGGTTCTTTCTGAATTACAAATTTAATAACTGGAAGATAAACGTTGAAGAATTATCCGACCCTTATTTTTACGAGGATATATCTTTCAAGAGAAGTGAGATAATAAAACCTTATACTAAAAGCTTTTTAACTTACGAGAAAGATACTAAAAATTATTTTTTCTACTTTAAAATAACCCACTATAGAGACCTTACCTCTGATAAAAACAGCGCAATCCAGCTTCTTCCCGAGATGAGTTTTTATTTAAAACCTTTTAATTTAAGGGGATTGAACTTTTCTCTAGACAGCTCCTTCACAAACTTCTATAAAAGTGATTCTGGAAGCTATTCGAGGTTCATCTTTAACCCGACGTTAAGTAAGTATTATGAAATCTTCAAATTAAGAAATTATACCGCTTTTACTATGTTAAACCATTATTACCCTGACGCTAAAGGCGATAAATTTGTAAACACCTTTAGATTCATTCACTCTATCCCCCAATACTTTGTGATTAAATACAGTGGATTTAAACTCAATAACTTCTTAGAGTTTGGATACAGTTTTTCTCCAGAGAATTATCGGTTAGAGATTTACGACTTCCAGGAC
>DQVZ01000240.1 GCA_015661465.1 Aquifex aeolicus | reverse complement strand
TAATTTACCGTAAGATAATACTATGCTTCAAGTAAGGGTAAAACCGGGAGTAGAAGACAGGATTAGGGGATTCTTTCCATGGGTCTACAGAGCAGAAATTGCATCATTCTCCAGAAAACCTAAAAAGGGGGAGATTGTAGCGGTAAGGGACGTAAACGGAAAATTTCTCGGATACGGTTATATAAACCCAGAGGTTAACATAGCTATAAGGATTCTTTCCTTTGATAAAAATGAACCTATATCTTCTGAATTAATCAGAAAGAGGATAAGAGAAGCTTACGAATATAGAAAGAGACTTTATATAAACAGTAATGCTTATAGACTTATTCACTCCGAAGGAGACCTTCTTCCGGGTTTAATAGTCGACGTTTACGGAAACTATCTCGCGGTTGAATTTACAACTTACGGAATGAACCAATTCAGAGACGTAATAATTGAAACCCTGATAGATTTATTGAAGCCTAAGGGCATTTATGAAAAGATAAACGAGATAGCGAAAAGGGTAGAGGGTTTAGATGTAGAAGAGAGGGTAGTATACGGAGAAGTTCCCGAAGAAGTGATAATCTGGGAACACGACTTGAAATACTATATAAACATACCCCAAGGTCAAAAAACCGGATTCTTCTTAGACCAGAGAAATGCCAGGAAGTTTGTAAGAAACTTAGTTGAACCGGGAGATAGATGTCTTGATGTATTTTGCCATACAGGTGGATTTGCTTTGAATATGAAAAGGGCAGGAGCAGGAGAGGTAATAGGTGTGGACATTTCGGAGTCGGCACTGAAAGAAGCTCAGAAAAACGCAGAGTTAAACGGTCTTACGGGGATTAAGTGGGTAAAGGCAAATGCTTTTGATTATTTGAGGGAGCTCGATAAAAAGGGGGAAAAATTTGATGTAATAATAATAGACCCTCCTTCCTTTGCCAAAAACAAAGCAGCTGTACCAAACGCACTTAGAGGTTATAAAGAACTTTGCGTAAGATGTCTCAAAATTGCAAAAAGCGGAGGATATCTTGCAGTCTTTTCCTGTTCCTTTCACATAACAGAGCAACACCTATTAGAGGTTTTACTCAAAGCTTCCTACGATGTTAGAAGGCAGGTAAGAGTTGTAGCTAAGACTTTTCAAGACTTAGACCATCCATGGGTTCTTCAGATGCCAAATACTTTATACTTAAAAGGCGTGTGGGTTGAGGTGATATGAAAAAGGAGCACTGGGCTCTGGTATCTTTAAGTTTAAATATTTTTCAGTCGATAATTAAGTTAATAGGAGGCCTTCTTACAGGTTCTCTATCCTTGATAGGGGATGCTGTTCATTCTTTGTCCGATGCTGTAGCATCGTTTATAGCGTTTTTATCTATAAAATTTTCCGAGGTAAAGAACGAAAGGTTTCCCTACGGACTGTATAAACTGGAAAACATAGGGGCTATAGTTATATCCTTTTTTTTATTTTTCACCGCATGGGAAATTGTCCACAGGGCTCTCAAAGGTGAGATAAAGATTAACCAAGAAAATCTACCTTTCGGTATAGGTATAACAGTAGTATCTTTAATTGTATCCTTTACTTTGTCCTTCTTAGAAAGAAGAGCAGGGAAGAGATTAAATTCTCCTACTCTTATAGCGGATTCTTACCACACACTTACCGATGCCTTTACCTCTTTACTGGTTCTCATCAGTTTGGGGTCTTATTACTTCGGAATAAATATAGAAAGTTACATAGCAGTTGCCATAGCATTAATTATCAGCTATACCTCTTTTGAACTTCTTAAAGAACAAATAGGAGCTATTCTCGACGTTTCCGCGGATAAAGAAACTATTGAAAAGATAAAGAGGATAATTTTATCCTTTCCCGAAGTTACGGAAATAAAAAGACTCCTCGTCAGAGGTGCAGGAGGAAAGTTATTCATAGACGCGGTAATTACGATAAATACGGATGACTTTATAAGGAGTCATATGATTGCCGATGAAATTGAAAGGAAAATGATAGAAAAAATTCCAAACGTGGATATGGTGTTTATCCATTACGAACCTTGTTGTGTAAACGATTCGACCAAGGTGGCGATTCTCACGAAAAATGGAAAGATAGCCAATAGTTTTGAAGAAACGGAGAAGATTCTGATATTTAAAGAAGGAAGGGGAAATGCGGAGGTTATAAACTTACCAGGAAAGAAAGAAGAGTGTATAGCTAAAGAGCTGGTAAGGCAAGGTGTAGATATAGTAATTAGCGGGTATCATCCTAGGAGTAATAAAGCTAAGTGGATTCTCCATAGAAATAAAATTTTTGTGTGGGAAACTGAGAAGGAAAATCCCTACGAAGCTTTAGCGGAAGTATCGAGGATTAAAGAGGCTGGGGTATGAGCTACCTTGTTTGGGGTCTTGGAAAGAGCGGAAAAGCGGCAGTTAGACTCTTAAAATCAAAAGGCTATAAAGTTTTCGCCGGAGACGATAAAGAAAGTCCCGGGCTTTGGAAGGAAGTTCTGAATGAGGTTGAAACAATAGTTTTATCTCCCGGAATTCCACCTCACCATCCTCTCTGGATAGAAGCTCTGAATAAGGAAAAAGAAGTAATAGGTGAGCTGGAACTGGCCTACAGATTTTTCAAAGGCAAGATAATAGCCATAACCGGAACCGATGGCAAATCTACAACTACGAGACTTACTTACTTAATACTCAAGAATTTCTTCTCAGGAGTCTACGAGGGGGGTAATATAGGGATTCCCTTCTCGGATATAGTAAGGGAAAAGAAGAAGGGAATAGCTGTCCTCGAGGTTTCCTCTTTTCAAGGGAAAACCTTAAAAACCTTTAGACCAGATATCGGAGCTTTTATAAGTTTTTCGCCCGATCATTTAGATTGGCATCCATCCTTGGAAGATTACCTAAAGAGTAAATACAAAGTTTTTGAAAACCAAAGTGAAGAAGACCTAATTGTACTCAACGATTTTGTAAAGGAAATAAAAGAAACACCGACAAGGGCAAAAAAAATAAACTTCTCAGAATTGGAGATTTCGAAGGAAGGAGTTTATTTCCAAGGAATTAAGCTATTTAATCCGAAATACTTGAAAATAAGAGGTATTCACAACGTATACAACGCTTCGGTAGCGGCCCTAATAGCATTGGAATTAGGATTAAAGCCCGATGAGTTTGAAGATATACTCTACGAGTTTAGTGGGCTTCCTCATAGGCTGGAGCATTTAGGAACTTTCAGAGGTATTTATATTTACAACGATTCTAAATCCACCACTACCAACGCCCTCAAATATTCCCTTGAGACCTTTCCCGATAATTCGGTAATTCTCATTGTTGGGGGAAAGGACAAGGGGGTTGATTTTCTGTCTGTTCTTGAAATTGTAAAGAAAAAGGTAAAAATAGCCTTCGCCATAGGAGAGACAAAGGAAAAAATCAAAGAATCCTGGAAAGAGTATGTACCCATCGAAACCTGCTCGGATTTGGAAGAAGCGGTAAAAAAAGCTCTAAGCTTTGCAAAAAGCGGAGATATTATCCTCTTCTCACCTGCCTGTTCCTCATTCGACATGTTCAAAAGTTATGAAGAAAGAGGAGAAAAATTCAAAGAATTGATTTTTAAATTTTTAGGGACTTAACGGTTTTAACAAATTCCTCTACTTTTCTGTAATCCTTTTTTCCCTTTTCCCTTTCAACTCCCGATGAGACATCCACGGCATAAGGTTTTACCTGCCTTATTGCCTTTTCAACATTTTCAGGTCTTAACCCTCCTGAAAGGAAGATTTTATAGCCTTCCTCTACCAATTTTGATGCAATCTCCCAGTTAAAGGTTTTTCCGGTACCTCCGTAAAGGTTCTTGGAATAAGTGTCTAAAAGTATTGCATAAGCCTTTTTCCATTCTCCTACTGATGGGACAGTGTCCTTGACCCTAAACACCTTTATTACTCGCTCCATGCCCACCTTTTTGGCCAAAGAAATGTTTTCATCTCCATGAAGCTGAATAAGGTCAAATCCTTCATCCAGAAGTTCTCTTATAAACTCATAGGATTCATTTACAACAACTGCAACCTTCCTAACGAAATATTTTTTTACAGCATTTAAAATTTCAAGTCTTTTCTCTTTCGAAACGTACCTCGGGCTTTTTTTGTATGTAATCAATCCTATATAATCCGCTCCAGTATTCGCGCTAAATAAGGCATCTTCAGGACTTGTAATTCCGCATATTTTTACCTTGACCATCCCATAATCTAAAATATTCCCTATGGAAGTAAAAAGGGAACATTGGGCCACACGTATAGGTCTAATTCTCGCTATGGCAGGAAATGCGGTAGGCCTAGGTAATTTCCTAAGGTTCCCCGTCCAAGCTGCGGAAAACGGTGGTGGGGCTTTCATGATACCTTACATAATAGCCTTTCTACTTGTAGGAATTCCCCTGATGTGGGTCGAATGGGCAATAGGAAGATACGGAGGGGCTTATGGACATGGAACGACTCCTTCTATATTTCATCTTCTCTGGAAAAGTAAGTTTGCGAAAATACTCGGAGTCTTCGGTTTATGGATTCCGTTGGTTGTAATTATTTATTACATATACATAGAAAGTTGGACACTCGGGTTTGCCATAAAGTTTTTGATAGGACTTGTGCCGGAACCCCCGCCCGGAGCTACAAATCCCGACTCAATACTACACCCGTTCAAGGAATTCCTTTACAACTACATAGGAATCCCGAAAGATGATGAACCAATACTAAAACCTTCCATATTCGCATACCTGGTTTTTTTGATAACCATGGCCGTTAATGTAGGAATCCTTATCAGAGGTGTCTCCGAAGGTATAGAAAAATTCGCAAAGATAGCTATGCCTACACTTTTCATTCTTGCAATATTTTTGTTGGTTAGAGTGTTTTTACTTGAAACACCGAACGGTTCCGCTGTGGAAGGTCTAAGCTTTTTATGGACACCGGATTTTGAAAAACTCAAAGACCCGAGTGTTTGGATAGCTGCTGTGGGACAAATCTTCTTTACTTTAAGTCTCGGCTTCGGAGCGATTATAACTTATGCATCTTACATAAAGAAAAATGATGATATAGTTCTTAGCGGTCTTACCGCCTCGACTTTAAACGAAAAAGCTGAAGTAATCTTAGGTGGTTCTATTGCCATTCCTGCAGCCGTTGCTTTTTTCGGAGTAGCCAATGCAGTAGCAATAGCCAAAGCTGGAGCCTTTAACTTAGGTTTCATAACACTTCCCGCTATATTTTCTCAGACTGCGGGAGGAGTTTTCCTAGGATTTTTATGGTTCTTCCTGCTATTCTTTGCTGGACTTACTTCTTCTTTAGCTTTAATGCAACCGCTTATTGCCTTCTTTGAAGATGAACTGAAATTTACGAGAAGACAAGCAGTTTTGATGACAGCAAGTATAATATTTTTCAGCGCCCATATAGTTATCTTTTTAAACAAAGCCCTGGACGAAATGGACTTCTGGGCGGGTACAATCGGTGTAGTTTTCTTCGGACTGGTTGAACTGATAATATTCTTCTGGATTTTCGGCGCTGATAAAGCATGGGAAGAAATTAACAGAGGCGGGATAATAAAAGTTCCCAGATTTTACTACTACGTTATGAGGTTTATAACACCTCTATTTTTAACAGTTCTTTTGATAGTTTGGGCAAAGGAATACATACCGAAGGTTATGGAGGAAACCCACTGGACTATATGGATAACAAGGTTTTACATGCTTGGATTATTCTTATTCCTCTTGTTTTTAGTTTTCCTAGCGGAAAGGAGAAAAACTTATGAAGTGGATTAAACGTTTATTCTTCCTTTTTTTAATCCTTATAATTGTTCTTACAATGTTTCAGTATATTCTGACCCATCTTCCTTTAGGACATAGAATTGCAGTTTTGAAACTCTCAGGTGTAATAGTCAATCCTTATCCTCTGGTAAACAAGATAGAAAGGTTAAAAAATTCTAAAAACGTAGTTGCACTGGTACTCCGTGTTGATTCGCCCGGAGGTTCTGTAGGAGCTTCCCAAGAGATATACAGGGCAATAGAGAGGTTTAGAAACAGTGGTAAACCGGTAGTGATTTCCATGGGTAACGTTGCCGCATCGGGAGGATATTACGTTTCTGCCGCGGGTAATTACATTTTTGCAAATCCCGGTACAATCACAGGAAGCATAGGTGTCATTATTCAACATATAGCTTATAAAGAACTCATGGACAAAATTGGTGTAAAATCCTCTTCCGTAAAAACGGGTAAATTCAAAGATACTCTAAGCCCATTCAAAGAATTGTCCGAAGAAGAAAAGAAATACCTACAAGAGACTGTAAATGAAGCTCTGGAACAATTTATTCAGGCCATACTCAAGTACAGAAAAGATAAAATCTCCGAGGAAAAACTAAGGGAAATTGCCGACGGAAGAATATTCACAGGGAAAAAGGCTCTTGAGTTGGGGCTTGTAGATGAGCTGGGTTCCCTCTACGATGCAATAGAGAAAGCTAGAGAACTCTCAGGATACAGAGATGCAAAACCCTTATTTATTCAAGAGGAAAAAACATTTTTGAGGAGACTAATCGGAGTAGACATAAAAGAAATAAAGCTTTTTAATTCCCATACACCTCTCTTTTACCTTATGGATTACTGATGGAGAGAGTAAGGATTTTGAAGTTCTATCCCTTCGAGGTTCCTCATAAAAAGGGTAGCCTCGTTGCTTACTTTGACATAATCCTATACGGGGAAATATTAATAAAAAATGTGAAGCTTATCAGAAATGTTTACGGAGGTTTATTCGTAGCTATGCCCTCAATTCAGATAAAAGATAAGAATATACCTTTAGTTGAAATAATTTCAAAGGATTTGAATGAAGAAATTAGGAGGAAACTTGTTGATTTTTATAAAGAGCGTATGAAGGAGATGGAAAATGAAAAGGTTGATTGAATTCTTAAGCGGTTATGGTGGTCTTGTCTTAGGATTTCTTATGTTTTCGGGAATAAGCATATTGGGACTCTTCCATTTGGAAGAAGTATCTATCCTTTACTGGATAGCTTTTTCCTTCGGAGCAATATTTTTCGCAATATCTTTTTCCCTTAACCTTTACAGCTGGGTAAAAGCCATAGTAGAAGACTATAAAAAATACCCCAATATATTTTCTTTTATTTACGATTTCTTCGCATCATTGAAACTTGCAATATTCATAATGCTCGTTCTAGGAATTCTATCAATGCTTGGTTCAACCTATATCAAACAAAATGAGCCCTTTGAATGGTACCTGGATAACTTCGGCTACGAAGTAGGTATATGGATTTGGAAACTCTGGTTGAACGATGTATTCCACTCTTGGTACTACATAGCTTTTATAGTTCTTTTAGCCGTAAACCTTATCGTTTGTTCGATAAAAAGACTTCCCAGAGTTTGGAAACAGGCTTTTAGCAAGGAAAGAATAATGAAACTGGATGAAAAAGCCGAAAAACATCTCAAACCCATTACCGCTAAGATTTCC